>JALHPA010000030.1 GCA_022842745.1 Pirellulales bacterium | reverse complement strand
AGTTTCGAGAGGATCTGATGTTCCGCATCAACACCTTTGAAATCCCCCTCCCCAGTCTGCACGAGCGCAGCGAAGATGTGCCCCTGCTGGCGGCGCACTTGCTGAAGCGCTGTTTGCCGCACGTCCGTCTGGGAGACGATCTGTTCACCCCGGCGGCGGTCGCCATGCTCCAGGGCCACTCCTGGCCCGGCAACGTGCGCGAACTTGCCAATGTCGTCGAGCACGCCTCCATCCTGTGCGACAAACTGCCGATCGGCGCCGAGCACCTGCCGAGCAAACTCGACCCGAAGCATGCCCGCGAGCCGCGCGTGAAGACCTTCGGTCCCATCACGCTGCGTGAGATTGAGATGCAGGCGATTCACGACGCATTGCGGCGTAATGACGGCCATAAGCCCAAAACGGCCGAAGAACTCGGCATCAGCCTTAAGACGCTCTACAACAAGCTCAATCAAGAGCAGTCGTTGGAGCGATCGGCCTAGCGCTGCCATCGAAAGAACCGCGAACGCCCATGATGGCGTCCATTTCGAGCCGGGTGTGTCAAATCAGCACGCCCGTCGACGTGGCATAGCATGCAGAACCGTTACCTTCGCTAAAGCCAGGGGGCGGGTGTGCGGGCGCAGCAAGCCGCAATCCGGTCGTCTAGAATAGGGGTGGTTGGCAGCCGGCGCGAGATTTCACCCGGCTGCGCGATCGCCCGCTGCGATGAGCATCCCCCGATCGGCAGGTGTCGACCAGGGGGATGTATTGGCAGCCAATGCGACGCGCCAGGCCAGTTGGTCAATCGCCTTCAAACGTTTTCGCTGGGCCGATATCGTCGGCGAGGCGGCGCAGGCGCCGTCCGTCGAGAATGTCTCCCGTCGAACTCGCGGAGAGTGGTAACGGGCTTAGCTTTGTGACAATCGAACAGGTCGAATCATCGAAAGGGTGGCCGTGCAAATCCAAATCAACACCGACAATCACACCAGCGCTGGCGACTTCCTAACCCAATACGCCGAAAGCGCCGTCCAGGATGCTTTGGGGCGGTTCGCGCAGCGGGTCACGCGGGTGGAAGTCCATCTGTCGGACGAGAACACCAAGCACAAGACGGGGGACAACGACAAGCGCTGCGTGCTCGAAGCCAGGCTGGCCGGTCTGCAGCCGATCGCCGTCACGAATCAAGCCGCGACCTATGAACTCGCACTGGACGGCGCGGCGGAAAAGCTGGAAAAAATTGTTGAAAAAACGCTCTCGCGTTTGGATGATCCCAAGGGCCGCACCTCATTCGCCGGGGACCAGTAAGACATAGCGTATTCGACGCAGTGGCTGCCGCTTAGCCGCACGGCCGGCCACCGCCTTTCGAGGCGACGTCGCTAAACCCCCTCCCTTCCTCGCTCGGACCGTGAATGAGTTGTTCCCAGTCAGGGGGCGCGGTTAAGTCGATTTTGCCGCACGGTTTGTTCGTCCGTGCAATTGTGAAGTTTTTCACACGATGTCTGATCGTGCGCGAGCGCCGCTTCCTTGGCCCCGCACGGTGCGGCTTTGCGGGAATTGGCAGCCCAACTTCTCTTGTCCGAATGGGGGACCCTTCTTAGAATTCCATCGGCAAAGGGGGGCAATCTTTTCTGGTTCCGCCAGCGGCTTCTTGGCCACAGAAGGCGGCGGAGGAGGGAGCGAAAAATGCAAGCCAAGCTTACCGTGGAAAAATCGGAAGCTGTTGACTTGCTTGAGCGGTATCAGGCGGCTCTCCTGCTTTGGCTGCGCTGGCACGACGCTCAACAGCGGATCACGCGTTCCATGTTCGATGCTCGGCACGACCAGGTCCGGCTGACACAGCTTATGGATCAACTGGACGCCTTGCGTCAAGAAGCCGTGCGCGTCTCTAACGAACTGATTGAGCTGACCGACGGCCAACAGCCTTCCTGAGTACGGACATTGGCCGTTAGCGTCTAATAGGCGTCGAATCGGCATGCGGGACACGATGTCAGTACGTCCCCCTCTGGCTCGCCGGCCCGCTCGCCAGGTGGTCGACAACGGCGCAGAGTGATAATCGCTCAGCCAGGCGGGGCGCCGCGCAGGAGCCGCGTTTCACCGGCTTGATTGGCTTGATACTGGTCTCCGGACTCCAATTCAAGCGCCGTGAGCCATCCACCGTAACAACAGCCTGTGTCGATGCACTTCAGGTGGCCTAGATCGAGCACTTTGCCCTCGGGCTGGGGCGTATGCCCAACAATGGCGATTTTGCCGGACTCGTGCGGCGGCGGGACGTACTCCCGCAGGGAGAACCAGAGTTGGACGTCCTCCGGTTGTCGGTCGATGGCGACGTCGGATAGATAATTGGCGTGCATGACGAACCAGCGATCGAATTCATGATACAGTCGGCAGTGTCGCAGCCAGACCTGATGGGCGGCGGGGACGTTCGCCAACTCCCCGCCGTACGAGGCGAGCGTGGCGTCGCCGCCCATTTCTTCCTGCCACGCATCGGCCCCCATGTAACCGTCGAGGACGGCCAGAAAGCTCGCCTCGTGGTTGCCGAGCAGGGGGATGAACTCGCAGCGATCGGCGAGACCGATCAGTCGGTCAAGCACGCCGCGGCTGTCGGGGCCGCGATCCACATAATCCCCGACCGTGACCACCGTGTCGACCGCCGCCAGTTGGAGCGCTGCCAAGAGGGCGTCCAGCGCTGTCAGGCAACCGTGAATGTCGCCAATAACGAACTTCCGGGAACGTTGCTCTGGCATGGCTCAATGGCGCAGATCCGCTCGACAAAACCTAAACCGGGCGCCGCGGAAAGAGCGCCACGCAGCCGACCCGCAGAAGGATAGTTTATATTTCGTGCCGATTCTACCGGCCACGGCAGTCCGTTGGCCCGCGCGCGGGACCGCCACGCAGGCGTAGCATCTCCCAGGTCCGATAACCCTACCCCGACTCAGGAGCGAGAGTCGACCGAGTCCGAGGACTCCGGCGATGGCAAACTTGAAGGCCGAGGAAAACGCCGGAACAGGCGGCGCATGCCCACCAAACCGCAGCTTGCGCCCAAGCCGTAAAGGACCACGTCGGTGGAATCGGGAGTGCGGTCGGGCAGGAAAAGCTGGCCCAGCTCCACGAGGAGGGCCAGCGACCAGGAATAGCCCAGGGAAAGAAGCAACGATAGCCGCGTTGGCCGCCCAATCTTGGGACGCGATGCAATGGCCAGCAGCAGCCCCAGAATCAAGAAACTGAACAATTTGCGCACAGTCTGGGTCATCGCATTGAATTCGGTCCCCCAGAGCATCGTGGCAAAGGGAATCGAGAAGAAATCGCGCCACCGTTCCACGACGGCCGTAGAGTCCGTTTCCCAACGGAATGGCTGCCAATAGAGAGCCAACAAAAACGCCGAGTACGCGGTAATCGCCAGGAACCAGGCCGGGGCGTAAGGAGGGGCAGAATCGCCCTCCGCCAGTCCGTTCGGATTCTGATGGGCCCGCCGGAAGCGCCGCGCGAGAACCACTCCCAGGCCGGCGCCCGCTGTGTGAAATACCGCGTTGGTCGCCGATGCGGTCCGCGACAGGATCGGGATTTGCGCCAGTTCCATTGCCAGCGCCGCCAAACCGCACCAGGCAAAGGCGTCGATGGGGCGGGCCGGTCCAAAACGTTGCAGTCGGCGAACGATCCAAACGCCAACCGGAACAAACAGGGCCAGACCGATCGACTGGTCCCACCAGTCTTGCCAGGTGGCTAAATCGCCTCCAGGGACCCAAACCAATCGCCCCCCCTTGTATTTGCCAAACAACTCTTCCGGCCGAATGGTCAGGTCGAGCGGCAGGAGGTTGTACGTCCCCAGACCGAGGACGTACAGAGTCAGCCAACCATCGAGAACGCCCGCGGGGCTGCCGGCATCCATGTGCGATCGCAGCCATTCCGCACAAGGCTCGGCGGCTAGCCAGGCGAACGCAATTCCACAACCGACGCCGACAACCTGAGCGGATACGTCCACCAGGGAGGGGACGCGCGGCGGAAACCAGAGCTGGACGAATTCGATCCCCAGGCTGAATAGGGACGAGAGAAACAACACCACGACCGACACCACGAGCTTCCGGCCAATCGCGTGGCCTTCGGCAAACGCCGCCCAGAAGAAAAAACCGATCGGCACGAACAGGAGCAGATTCGCGGCCAGGTCGGTGCGCGAGGCGACGCTCCAGGAGTGCAGCCCCAGGCTACGAAACCTGGTCAGCGCGGTCGAGAGGGACAGCGGGGTCCACTCGAAAGGCACCCACGACCCATACACCGCTACCAGGACAAACGTGAGCGCCGCCAGCAGAAAGCGGCGGCGAAGATGGGCCGGCGCGGATGCCATCGAGAGCGACCTGGCGTCCGGCGGCAAGCTGGGCGGCGTCAAGGAATGCCGCGGACGATCGCGGGACCGGCGAGCCGCGTCAGCCACACGGGCAGCCGCTGCCAAATGCGGATCAGCCGCTGATTGCGAGCGCTATCGGGGCGCATGCTGGCCACGTCGCCGGACCGCACGTAGTATTGCCAGACCGCAGGATGGGGCTCGGCGCCCCATTGCTTCTTGAACCGAAAAGTGTTGCTGTCGACCGTGCTGCGGCCGAAGTCGAACAGCCGCTGGCCGCGCTCGATCGCCCGCTCCAACAGCCGCCAATACATGAACATATTGGCGTTCATCGAGTTGAATTCCCGCAACGAACTGGCGCTTGGAATCTCGGTGGACGCGGCGCCATGCACCAGTATTCCGGCCGCCAAGGGCCGTCCCTGTCGCGTTACGACGCACAGCTCGGCCTGCTCGGGAAACTCGTCGAGGATCGCCGCGAACAGCCGTTTTCCGAATACGGGAGTGCCGAGGTCGCGCATATTGCGGGCAAATACCCGGTAAAAATCCGGCAGGCACTCGTGCCGTCCGAACCGCGCCTCAAGTTGGTAATCTCCGGCCTTGCGCACCTGATTGCGGACCTTGGCCTTCAACTGATTCCAGAGATCCTCAGCGGTCGGGGGCAGCGGCAGACGCAGGTGAACCTTGGAACCGAGCTCGAAATTGAAGGCCGAATGGTCAACCTTCGTCTCGTGGCGAAGTTCCAGATAGCGGACGTTTAGCTCATCCGCCAACGCGGCGGCACGCTCGACCAGCAGCGGAATACATTCCGGTTCGGAGGCGGACACTCCTCCCGAATTGACGTAGGGGAGCGAGACCAGGAACCGACCAAACAGGCGGCTGCTGACCAGCGCCATAGCCAACCGGCCGACCACCGCCTCGCCGCGCTGGGCGATCACCAAATACGGCTGGTGCGCTAGACCTTGTTCCGCCACGCGCAGCCAGGCTGCGTCTTCGCAGGCCGGGCGAGTCATTCCACCGCCGCATTGGCCGATCGGCTCGGCAAGACGCAGGGCGCTGGCGCCCGACAGCAACTGCACGCGATACGCCGCCGTTGACGTTTCGTCGACGACCGCGGGGTGGTCACGCGAAGGGAGCGTCGTATTCATTGTGTCGGGGCTAGCGCGTGGACGCGAGAGGCGCTGGTTTCAGCGTTCTGGTCGGGCCGCAAAGTGGGAAGCTCTGCATCTGGAAGCTCGCGGTCCGGCCGTTTCGATTTCGATACTCTCTTGATCCAATACAAGGGTGACAGCAGCACCTGGATCCGGGGAGCGGGGCCAATCGACAACGCCGAAATCGCCAGCTTTCGCGAAAGCGGAGCGCGCTCGGGACGCGCAGGCAGCAGGGCCGCACGCATCAGCCGTTCCATGATCGACCGGCGAATCCTCGACGGTCGCCAGGACTGCATTGCGGATGCCAAAGAATGCGGGATTGCGATGCCAAATAGCCGCTCGACGTAGTGCAGGGCGTAGTAGCAGGGACGGGTTAACCGCAGTTGCTCCGCACGGGCCACAAACTCCGGCCAAAATGCGAGATCGGCACCGAATTGCCTCAGCAGCCACGACATGTCGTACAGATCGCGCAGCGCATGGCGAAAATCGCCAATGCGAAACAGGTGAATCGCCGAATGGAGCACCAGATCGACCGGGGAAAGAACCGAAAACGGCGTCTCACCGACTCGGCTGGCGTTGGCCAGCAAACGCTGTGCATCCAAACGCGCCGCGGAGCGGTCAATTCGCGGCAAAAGGTTATGGTGGACGTCCAGCACCGTCTCCCGGTCCTCGTGTATCAATGGGGGCAATTCCTGCAGCCATTCCCGGTAGTACCGTTCGTCGTGCGAGCCTATTTCCCCCCAATTCCACCCGTGCGCAAGCAATCGCCGTTCGACTTCGGACAGTGCATCGCGCGGAACCAGCAAGTCCACGTCGGAGCAGACTCGGCCGTGGCCGCAGCGGTAGTCGGCCGCAACATAAGCGGCCCCCTTCAACAGCACCAAAGGGATCTGCAACCCCCGCAGGGCATATCCGATCCGGTCCAATTCCCAAAGGATGCCTCGGCGGCTCGCCTCGGCGGCACGCAGCCCGGAGCGAACGTGCGGCAGCAATTTCGCCGGCAGCTCAGACAGATCTCCGGACTGCGCTATCCCCGTGGCAAGCTGCGGCCAGACATCGGCCGAGCGCGCAAGCGGCAGCACATCGTTCCACTGTTCGAGCGACACCTGCCCCGCCGCGGCCGGATTTTGGAGCAGCTCCAGTAGGACTCGACGCGCATCGTCGAACATCGGCGCGGTTGGCGATCGTAAAGGGGTCAAAGCGCGGGGCATTCAGCCGTATTGGAATGCGCGGCGAACCGCGGCAAGGAACGATCTGCCGTAGGCAACCATTGAGAAAGCGCCGCGGCGGCATCCTCGCAGCAACCGAAGGTAAGCGCTTGGCAAGTACATCGCTCCACCAGATCAGCCGCGGCTTGAAATCCCGCCTCCCCAAACAGGCTGAAATTTAGTGTGCAGTTCAAAAGCGCCCGGAGGGCATCGCTCCGAGAAATGGGGGTCAATTCCGTCCTTGCGCCAGCCTGAAACTGGGGACAAACCAGGTGGGTGGGGCGGGCCGGCAGGTGGCATTGTTCCACGCTGGCTCGCGGCGGCCGGATTTGCGCCACGCGCCCGCGGATCGTAGCGGCGATCTGGCGCGCAAAAACCGCACTTGGAAACCGGTCCCTGATCACCTCGATCGATGCGTTTTTTAGCATGATCGGCCGGGCGAGCGCGGTGATCTGGCCGGTAGTTGGCGTCACCAATGTCAGCTCGTCGGAAAGCAACCGCCAGCCCGAAAACACGAGCGCTGCGGTCAGTGTACTTTTGCCGGAACCGGACGGCGCCGGAAGGACCAAAGCGACGTCCTCGCGCTCCACGGCCGCGGCATGAAACATCAAATAATCATTTGCGCGCGAGCATACGCAGCCATTGAGACCCCACTCGAAGTACGCCAGGGCGGAGTTGCGGGGGAACGGCTCGAAAACGGAATTGGACTCGGAGACAAACGTCGCCCGCGGCAGACCCCACGACCGCCAGCGACTGGACCGATTCAGGGCGATGCGAAAATCGGCGAAGGGGGAGTTGATCGATAACTCGTGATCGGCGTACAGGGAGTGCAGACCCGCGATTCCACTCTCGAGGTCCGATTCAATCTGCACCACAAACGGACCCGTGCGCAGGAATAGCCGACCTGCCCGCGCAAGGGCGGCGAACTCTTGTAGGGGATAGTCGGCGACAATCACGCGGTCGCTACCCGAATAATTCCGAGGGAATCAAAGCGTCCGAGGCACCTTGCGACGTACTGACGAAGCGTGTCATCGTCCTCGGTTTCCAGGCAATCCGCGGTCCGTCTGGCGATATCGGCAATGCTTGCGCGATGCTCGCCAATGGACTGCCAGACGGCGTAGGAAAGCTCGTCGAACAGGTGGGTGTCTCCTGATCGCAGGTCGTAGAGAACCGCGCCCCCTTCCCAGGCGCGCAAGCGGATTTCCTGTCCGTCCACCCGCTGCCAGATGGATTCCACGGGCGATTCTCGAACAGTCACAACAGGTCAAACGCCTGGTTGAAGAGACGCTAAAAACACTAGCGATATTCCCGCAGCCCTCTTCCCCAGTAGCTTTGCGATTATCGCTTGCGACGCTTGCCGGGGCCTTGCCGTAAGCTGGGATTTCCTTGTCGCGAAGCGTACATCGCCTGGGCGGATGCCGTTCGGCTGGACACCGTAACAATGGCTGGCACTCCGAGGAGCGCGGCTTTTAGCCACCGGCGACGCTCGGATACGCTTGAAGGAGACGAATCCCCGGAATTCGAGGAGCCGGTCGGCAACGACGGGTCTGGTGCAATCACTGGGTCACTCATAAGGTCGCCGTTCGGAGCAGGCAAAGCAGACAAAATGCACAGACTTTAAGCTATTCTCGCCCACCGGCCGGTCCGTGTCAATCGCGGACAGCCGTCAATGCGGGTGGGGCGTGGCAGGCGTCTTCCCGGGGGGGCGACGGCAGGCCCAGTAGTTCGTCGTACACCCGCCGCATTTTATCCATGCGAACGGAAAAACTGTAGCGGGATTCGATCGTCTCCCGACCTGCCGCGGCGATACGCTCCCGCAGCCCTTCGTCGTTGAGCAGCCTGGAAATGGCTTCTTCGAGCGCCGGGACCGAGTTCGGCTCGATCAACAGGCCACTTTCCCCGTCCTCGATAATCCGCGGAACACCCGCAATTCGCGTGGCGATGGTGGGGGCTTCCAGGGACATCGCTTCCAGCACGACATTCGGCGAGGCCTCGCGCAAGCTGCTCAACACAAATACGTCGAGCGCCTGATACAAATCGATTGTGTCCGATCGGTAACCCAAGAGGCGGATTTCGTTTTGTCGGCCGAGTTTTTGAATCTGAGCCTGGAGCGCGGCCAACAAGGGACCTTCACCCGCGATTACCAACGTCAGGGACTGTCCCCGGTCGAGAAGATGTCCTGCCGCTTCAATCAACAGGTCAAACCCCTTCTCGTCCGACAACCGGCCGACCGCCCCTATCAGCGGCCGCTCCGGATCAAAGCCGAGTCGGCGTTTCGCCTCGGCAACTTGGAACCGGCGGCGATAGGCATTGCTATCGATTGCGTTTTCGATCATCCGACAGCGCTCCCGCGGTACGCCGATGGACTCCATGTGCGCCTGCAGGTCGTCGCTGACGACAACCACCCGGTCCATTCGCCGCAGCGCCCAACGATCGATGCGATAGTAGAGACCTAGTCGACCGCCAGACACGCCATATCCGTGCGAGGTCGTCATCACCGGTATGCTCGACCTACGCCCCAGAATCACACCCAGGACGTTTGTCTTGTAATCGTGCGCGTGCAAAATGTCCGGTTGGAACGCCGCAATCTCGGCCTTCAGCCGCTGGACGGCGCGGAAGTCGATTGCGCCCCGTTCAGGAATGTCCACCAGGTCGACCCCAACGCTGGCCGCGCGCGCAGGCATGTCGTACAGCGGATCTCCCTCTGGCCGGAGGTAGGCAAGACGCAATGTGTAGCTCGGGTCGATGAACCGTGGGCTATTGAGGAGCGTTTTTTCAGGCCCCCCCCCGCGTCCCACCACCGTGCGAAGATGCAATACCTTGGGCACGTCAGATTCCTGGCGGCGTCAACTGCCGACTTCGCTCAAGTTCACGAAGGATTTGCGCCAAATCCGCGGCTCTTGCGTCCCAATCGTCGTTTTGGACGGAAGCGCGGCGTGCTGCGCGGGCAGGGTCGTCCGGCGACTCCTTAAGCGACTCATTCACCAGCCGCACAAACTCATCGCGGTTGGCGGCGATACGCACGTGTGGCAGTTTGACGTGGGCCTCCGGCACGTCCACGCTGACGGTTGGCTTTCCGGTGGCCAGGCACTCCCGCAGCTTGAGCGGATTGCTCTGTCGAATCATTTCATCGTCGACGTACGGAAGCAACAGCACGTCCAACCCGGCCAGCCAGCGAGGAAGTTCCGAGTAGGGCTGCGGCCCCAGCAAACGCACGTTGGGAATGCATCGGAAATTCTCTGGGCAATGGGCGATGGGTCCGATCAAGGCCAGGGTGCCTGGGTCGATCGATCGAGCCACCGCCGAGAGCAACTCAAAATCGAGCTTTTCGTATACCAGGCCGAAAAACCCGACTTTTGGGCCCGGTAGCTCGGCCAGGGCCGAAGGCACATCGCCGGCGACGCCCGCCGTGGCAAAATGCTGGACATCCACGCCGTGCGGAAAATAATGGCACCGCGCTTGGCGTTGGCACCGTGCCATCAACGCTTGGGATACCGGCAGCACCAGGTCTGCGTCGCTTAACAACTCCGCTTCGGCGTCCTGCAACGGTTGTCGTTCGGCGGCTGGCCAATGGCTGTAGTCATCGGTGCAGTAGTACACCAACGACTCCCGCGGTAAGTCACGAATAAGGGGATAGATGTGGGGCAGCGTCGTCAGCACAATCGGTCGACCGAACCCCAGTCGATTCAATTCCCGCGACAGTCGAGATTGAACCAATCGGCGGTTAACGGACTTGGCGATCCTGCCGCCAACACCGGGCAGCATCGGCAAATCGACCGACCACATGGTCGGACTGATCTGGTTCAGGCCCTTGCTCCAGCTTCGAAGCTTCTCAATGCCGCGGCGCACGGTGAAGCCGTTCGCCTTGACTTGCCGCGTGCCGATGCTGTTGGCCCACAGCACGGGGCGCATCTCGCGCAGCCGTCGAATCAGGTGTTGGCAGCTTGAGGGATGCCGCCCCCAATCGTCGGCGAACACCAACAGCGGCGTCTGGCCGCTATTTGCGCGCTCAGCCGGCACGATGGATTGGGCACAATTCTCGGTACAAACGCTCATAGTTCAAAAGCATGGTCTGCTCGTCGAAAAGCTCGGATACTCGGGTATGGCCCGCGGCGGCAATTCGCTTTCGCAGTTCCGGGTCCACAACCAGCGAGAGAACGCGGTCGGCCAAGGCGGCCGGATCGCCGGAGGGTGCGAGCAATCCCTGCACGTTGTCCTGGAAAATCTCGGGAATGCCCCCCACATTGGTCGAAACCACGGGCACACCGGCGGCCAGGGCCTCGATAATCGTGAGCGGAATTCCTTCGCTGATGCTTGTGAGCAGGAAACAATCCGCCGCCGCCAACAGCCGGGGAATGTCCCTGCGCAAGCCCAGCATTTGCACCCGGTCCTCCAACCGCTGGTCCTCGATCTCCTGCTCGATCGCCGCACGCTCCGGACCCTCGCCCGCCAGAATCAGGCGCGCACGCGGACGTCTCTCGACCACTCGTTTGAAGGCTCGCACGGCCGTCTTGTGATCCTTCAACCGATCGAGGCGGGCGACTTGCAGCACGACGAACTCATCGGCGGCGACGCCCAACTCATACCGCACCGCATCTCGAACCTGTGGATCGAAGGCCCCCTGCGACAGATCGATGCCGTTGTACAACAACCGGATGCGATTCGCCGGCAGGCCCTCGTTGTGTATCAGCGCTTGTCGAACCGATTCCCCCACCGCCGTCAC
>JALHPA010000029.1 GCA_022842745.1 Pirellulales bacterium | reverse complement strand
AACACAGTTAGCCCAGCGGCATCGCCTGGAATCGACCGCTGCGGTGTTCTTGCGCCCGGACTTGTTCGATTCGATTGGCCCGTTGGCGGAAGCCGCGACGTTGGCGTCCTTGGGCCGGCGGTTGTTTGGCGGAGCGTCGCGCGGGTAAAGGCGTCGTCAAAACCGATAGCTGCCCTGTGTTCGTCCGCGCTGTTTGTCGAATGGCTCGGGAAGGAAGCGGGGCGAACCGCCGACTGAAGTCGAAATTCAACCGGCTGGCGGAAATCTGGCGGTCGGGGCAGCCGACGCCGACGTCTGGCTGGGAAGGGAAATCCACAGGCAATTGCGTCCCTGCGCGTCGGTCTGGACCTCGAGCGTGCCGCGGTGGTCGGTGACGATTCGCCAGGCCTTGCAGAGGCCGAAACCGAGGCCGCGACCGGCTTCTCGGCCGGAGAAATAAGGGTTGAAAATCTTGGAGCGGAGTTCCGGCGGGATGCCTGGACCAGTATCCGAGACGGTGATCTCGGCGGCACCGTCGTTGGTCGAGGAGAAGTCGATTAAAACCTGGCCACGATGGCCGACGGCTTCCAGAGCGTTGCGCACGATGGCGGCGAGGGCGACTTTGCATTGGACCGGGTCGACGTCGATTGTCGCCACGCTCGCGTCCGTCGGAATGGCAAGCGGACTCGCGGGCGGCGGAGCAAGCTGCCCAAGGTCGATATCCCGTTCTTGGGCCTCGGCCGCGAATTCGGCCAGGACCTCCTGGACAACCGCCGCCAGGGAGGTGGGCCGCCGTTCCAGCCGCGGCGGGCGAGCGAAGAGCATCAAATCCGCGATCATTTCGTGTGCCCTGAATGCCTGGGCGTTGATCGCGGAGAGCAGACGGCGTTTTTCCGGGTCGGATTCGGATTTGAGCAGGGTTTGTGCGCGGGTGGCGATATTGGCCAGGGGATTGTTGATTTCGTGGCCTGCGCCGTAGGCGAAATCCTTGAGGGCTTCGAGCTTGGCGCGTTCCAAGGCCGCGGCAAATTCGAGGTCCGGCGGCAACGGCTGGGGTGAACCGTCGGGAGGGGTCATTGGCTGAATCTCAGGATCAAGTGCAGGCCCCCGTCTCCGCGCGAGAGGCACAATGCTCGGCGCTGAGGCCAGAACTCCCATTCTCGCACTGTGGCGGCGAAACGCGTGATTGTACGGCGAAGGGTGTAAAGAGGAAAATTTGTGGACATTGGCCCTCCTCTGGGGTAGGTTACGGGTTATTCCCTCTTTCGCCAACCATCCACGGCGTGGGCCGGCCATGGATCCGCTTGACTTGAGTTCCGACTCTAACGCCGATCCGCGCGGGGGTGTCTCGCGGGCGATGACGGTGGGGGATGATTCCGCGCCGACCGATCTGCATCTGCGGGAAGAACTGCAGCGGCGCACGGAATACGAGATCTGCAAGCGGATTGGCCAGGGGGGCATGGGGATCGTGTATCGCGCGGTCCACGGCAAGCTTAAACGCCCGGCCGCGATCAAGGTGTTGCCGCCGGGTCGGCGGAACGATTCGGCGGCGATTCTGCGCTTTCAGAACGAAATGGAAGCGGTAGGGAAGCTGGACGATCCGCACATCGTGCGCGCGTACGACGCGGGAGAAATCGAGGGGACCTATTACCTGGTGATGGAGTACGTCGAAGGGGTCGATTGCGGGGCATTGGTGCGGAACGGAAGCCGGCTGCGAATCGCCGACGCCTGCGAGATCGTGCGGCAAGCGGCGGAAGGGCTGCAGCATGCGTTTGAGCACGGTCTGGTGCATCGCGACATCAAGCCCTCCAACATTCTGCTGACTAAGAACGGTTCGGTGAAGTTGGCGGACCTCGGGTTGGCACGGCTGACGATGTTCGACACGGATGACCCGCTAACGATGAGCAACCAGTTGGTGGGGACGATCGACTATATGGCGCCGGAGCAAGCGGAGAACAGCCGGCAGGTGGACATTCGGGCGGATTTGTACAGTTTGGGCTGCACGCTGTTTCGATTTGTTACGGGGCGAGTGCCGTTTGGAGAACCGCGGTTTGCGACGGCGGTGCAAAAGGCCCTGGCGCATGCAACGGCGCCCCCGCCGTCCTTGTCGAACTTTCGCGCCGACGCGCCGGCGGAGTTGGATCGGATCGTGAAGCGGATGCTGGCCAAGCAACCGGAAAGCCGGTTTTCGACGCCGGCCGAATTGGCGGCCGCGCTTGAGCCTTGGTCGGCGGAACACGATCTGGGCGAATTGGCGGCGACCGCCTTTGAGAAGGGGGGGCACGGGACCTGGGGGGATGCATCGACGGTCACGACGGGGCCGGACAACAGCGCGGGAGGCCGGGCCAAAGCGCGCCGGCGCAACGCGTGGCGGCTGGCGGCGGTGGCGGCGCTGTTCGCAGCGCTAGCGGCCGTGGCCGGCCTGTGGTCCATCTCGAAAGGGTCCGCCGCGACGGCCTGGACCGAGGCGCTGAGCTTCGCACCGAGGGAAGTCGAGCATCCCGGCCGAGGGAACACCAGCCGCTGGCACTTCGACGATCCAACCGGAGCGCTGGTTGTTGTTTCGGGCAGGCCATGCCTGATCCAACTCGGGATGATCGAGGGAGGCCGATATCTGGTGGGGGTCGACGTGCAGCAGGACGAGTGGCAAGGCGGATGCGGGATCTTTCTTGGTTTTCAGTTGGGGGATCCGTCCGGGGAGCAGACGGAAGAATTTCACGTAGTCGAAATCCAGCAGAGCCTCGACCCGCAGCTCAGACCAATCCTGATCGTGAATCGGCGGCAAACCAGCTTGTCACTCAGCGACGGCTCGCCCTTGGATGGCAAACACTTTTCCGAGACGGTTCCTGTGCCGAGGGGAAAATGGGCCCGATTGGAAATTGAATTTGATGATGACGAGGTGCGAAGGATCGAATTCGACGACCGAGTGCTGACGTCCTTGGTGTCGTCGAAGGCGGTCCGGAATCGATTCCCGGGCTTCCGTGGCAGCGGCGCCTGGGGTTTGTACACGTTTGTTGAGTCCGCAGGTTTCTTGAATCCAGATATTGATCAACTTCAGGAGAGCAGCCGGTGAAACAAAAGAAAGCGTCGAAGAAACCTCCTGGCGCGAAGACCAAACGAGCAGCCCGCGCGGGATTTGGGGTGCAAAACGTGATCGACCAGCCTGCAGCGGCGGCGTGCGTGCCGTGTTATCCACCCGACAATCGGATTCTCGCTGTCGGGCGGGTGAATGGGATTCCGTCCACGGATTCGCTGGCGCACGTATTCGCGAAGATTTATCAGGCGTCCGCGCCGAGCCCGCCCCCGACCGTCTGGCCGGCGGATGCGCGGATGGGATCGGCCAACAGCGGCGGAAGCTGGCGCTACTTCAGCGACGGTTCGGCTTCGTATTACGTGCCCGGCGCGCGGAGCAACTGCGGCACGGACTATTTGTTTGTTTGGGCGGTATTGGCGGGGGGAAGTATCGTGCGGGCATCGGTGGATTTCCGGGCGTATCCAGCGGCCGTCGGATCGAGCATCTGCACGCAAACGGTGCAACTGCCGCTGTTTGAAATCGCGCCACGGCATTATGAGTTGACCGTTCAGACGGTAAAGGAGGCGAATTCCCGGTCTGCAGGCAAGAGGAGCAAGGGGAGCGCGCGGGACATCCTACTAAACCACGCCAGCGTCACACTGTCGCACGACGTTTATTCACCGCTGACGGAGCCGGTATGGAGGACCTCGGACCCGGAACAGCCTGGGAACAAGTGGCAGTTGCAGGTCGCCCAGGTGAACGGAGAGCAGGTGGCGGTAGCGGAGTGGTTTCCCCCTCCCGAGCTAGGGCTTTCGTCCTCGCAATGGATCACTCGCAATTGGAAATTCGATGGGCAGAATACCCTTGGCGCGCTGCCTGACTCGAAGGACTGGACGCGCGGGCTCACGATTGTTCTCAATCGCCGGTCGTGTGGATGACTTCTAATTCCCTGCCGAAGTGCCGACACCGGGGCATTGAAGTGAGGAACGGTTGGTGGCGGTGCCATTCGACGCTGGTGGTGACGCCGGCAGGACTGGTACCGGCGCATGCTTGCGCCACACTTTGCCCGTACGTCGACCACCCGGACGAACCGGTCGGGGGCGCAATTAGCATCGCGGCGACCGGAGGGGGTGGGCCGGAACGGCCGGAACTGGCGTTTGCGGAAGATCCTCCGATCCGCGTAGGCCCCCGGCGCGAATTGTTGTCGATTGCATTATGTACCGCGCCCAGACCCGCGCGGACGGTGGAGCGGACAATCGACGAATTGCGGCGGGCGGGGTTCGATGAAACGATCCACGTTTTTCAGGAACCGGGGACGGAGGTGGCGCGGACGGCGGGCGTCCGCGTCTCGACCAACCGCAAGCGGTTGGGGATCTGGCGGAACTGGAAACGAGCAGCGCGAACAATACTGGCTCGCACCGAGACGCCGTTTTTGTTGATTTGCGAAGATGACGTGGCGTTTGCGCCTTGCGCCGCAGCGGCGTTGCAGTATGCGATGCGCGCCTTGGATAAGACCGATTGGGGATACGCATCGCTGTATACGCCAGCGCACAACCTGGATGCACATCGCGTGCGTTGCGGTTGGCAGCCGGTGAGGCTGGCGACTACGGGGTGGGGCTCGCTGGCGTACTGTTTTACTCGGCAAGGGCTGGATGCGCTGCTGGGGTGCGAGGCGGTGCGGAGGTTTCGCGGGGATAAGGACACGGATGTAGTGGTGAGCGCAGCGTTAACAGAACTAGGGCGGAAGCTCTATTTCCACGTGCCCAGCCTGGCGGATCATACGGGCGGCGGAATTTCGACTTTGGGGCATATCGTACCCGTGGGCGGTTTGGCGGTGGGCTTCTCGCCCGAATACCGCGGGTATGGATTTGGGAAGCGATCGGAAGTTGCGCGGCAGGCCCATGAGTCGCCTTCGAAGGTGCGTGCTGGAAAGAAGTCGTCCGTCAATGGTCGAGGCTTTTCATTGATTACGACGCTGTATCACGAGCGGTCGGAACAACGATTCGCCGAATATCGCGAATGCCTCGAACGGAACCTGGAGAATCCGTGGATTGACGAAATCCACGTGTTTTACGACACCACGAGCGACCGAGAGGACTCGCGGCTCGCAAGCCTAATCGCCGACCGGCGAATTCAGATCATTCCGATCGGGTGCCGGCTGACGTTTATGCTGGCCTG
Source organism: Pirellulales bacterium (assembly GCA_022842745.1). Taxonomy (GTDB): domain Bacteria; phylum Planctomycetota; class Planctomycetia; order Pirellulales; family JALHPA01; genus JALHPA01. The sequence goes on along the minus strand of JALHPA010000029.1, from coordinate 6,229 downwards.
CTGTTACGCCAACCGGTACATGAACGGGTGGAGAGTCGTGCTCGCCAATGCGGACGTCACCTTCGACGAATCGTTGGGGAAGCTTACCCGGCGGGCGCTGGCGAAGCGACTGGTGTGCTTGAGCCGCTGGGAGCGGACGAGCGAGGGGGAAATGATGTTGAATGCAAACGCGGACAGCCAAGACGCGTGGGTTTTTCTGGCTCCTATCCCGGTTACGGAGAGCGATATTCCGCTCGGCCTGCCGCGGTGCGATGGGAGGATCGCCCATGAAGCGCAGAAAATGGGATTGACCCCGATCAATCCTGCGCGGTCGGTAAGGATGGTCCACGTCCACGCAAGCGCCGCACGGCATTGGACGTGGAACCAATTGGTCGACGGACCGGTCCGCGCCGTTCCAGCCACGACGTTGGAGGCGGCGCTGCGGACGCGGACCAATGGACGAACGCATCCGGCTCGCAATTCCGATCCAAAGCGTTGACGGGCAATTGGACGGCGACAACGGTTGGCGGCTAAGGTTGCTGCGAAGCGGTCGGAGGCTCCGGCCGGTCTGATCGCAGCTATCAGCCGGCCGCCAGGCTGCTTTCGATGTCGAGCAGCCCACATATTCGGTCGACCAGATGGTCGACTTCGAAAGGTTTTTGCAGGAAATCGTTGGCCCCGCTTTGGCGGAGGTCGTCGATTTTGTCCTGCTCGACCATGCCGGAAATACAGATTATCTTCACTTCATCCATGGAAGGATCGCTGCGGACACGCTGGCAGACTTCCTTGCCATTGATGTCCGGCAGCATCACGTCCAGGACGATCAGATCGGGTCGGTATTCCTTGACCATCATGCCAGCGTCGAACCCGTTGTTAACGCTGCGGGTCTCGAAGCGGCCGTCCTTTTCGAGGACGTCGACGATGAGATCGACGAGTTCTTGATCGTCGTCGACGATCATGACTTTGCGTTTGCCGCTTTCCAAGGCATCGGTGGGGATGCCGTTATCGCGCATGAAGCTGAACAGCTCCGCGCGGGGAATACGGCGAAAGCGGCTGCCGGGGACGCGAAAGCCCTTCAGTTGCCCAGAGTCAAAGCAGCGAATGATCGTCTGCTGGCTGACCTTGCAAATCTTGGCCGCCTCACCGGTGGTATAGACATCTTTCATCTGCGAACCACCCTCTCCCTAGCCGATGGTGCAGGCTAGTCAAAGCGGGACCTCGCGTGGGATTCTCGATCCTCAAGAACCACCCGAAGTTCCTAGTCCTCCGTGTTTTCGCTTGACGCGGCAATTTTCCCCCGCAGAGTCTCCTCCGCAGGGAACCGCCGTTCCGACAGGATAGCATCTTGCGCGGTCGGGAACTGCCGCTGCCTGAACGATCTTCGGTCCGTTCAAGCCGATCCAAGGTCGCCGACAGGGACTTTGGACCGATTCCGACCTTTCCGGTAACTCCAAGCTTACCGAATTTGCCAGACACGGCCAATTATAAGTGCCGGGGTGATGGCGTCAAGATCGATCTAAACAACGCAAAGTACGGATTGCGAACAGCTTGCGTAGCTAAGACAAATTCGCGGTTTGACGGGATTTCCGCGCGCTTCCGCGATCGTCGCAGTTTAGCTGGATCGACCCGCTACAGGGAAAAGGAAAGTCGGAGCGTGCCAGAGAGCACCACTTCGACGGGGCTGGGATGGGAATCGGCGGGGGAGGGTGAGCGGCACAGAGCCTCGGAAATCAGGTCTTCGAGGTCCGTGAAACGCAGACCCAGAAACCGATCGACGCCCAAAGCGGACCTGGCCTGGGCGAACAGCTCGGCGGCACGGCGCGCATGGCGGAGCACTCCATTGGGGCGGGCTTCGCGGACTTTGACTCCGGCGGCGGCAAGTTTGATCAGCCCCTTGAGGAAGTCGGCGGTTGGACCCGTGCGACCCGCGGCATGCCATAGGCTTTCCCAGACCTCGTGCGCTTCCCAGTAGAAGCCGTGGTTGAAGAGATCGATGCCGTAAAGATACGAGGGAGATTGGTCCCAGTGGTCCGGATCGATTGGGGGCTTTTGGGCCTCGTGCAGGCCAAAACTATGCCCGCGCGGGTCCCGCACCGGGTGGGGCCACATGCCTGGGACGTAGGAATAGGAGGGAAAGGGAACGTCGGCGGCGTAACGATCGGGGGACGAGCGAGCGCGCATGTCAATCAACATATAAGAACTCGTTGCTGCAAACGAGCGCCTGGCAGTAGGCGCTCCAATCGCTGCCGCGAACCACGTCCCGGCCGATCTGCAGTTCGGTCTGGTTCGGGGGGCGAGAGAAGAGCCATTCGTAGAGCGCATGAATGCGCTGGTTTTCGTCAGCGCCAATTTCCCGGTCCAATCTCGCGGCGATGGCGCGCGAGCATTCCAAGACGAAAGGATGATTGAGCATAAACAGCCCCTGGGGAGCGACGGTGGACTCGTTTCGGCGAGCGACGACCGCAGTGGGATCGGCCGCGTCAAATAGCTCGCGAAACGAGGACCGATCGGAGCGAACGGTGAGCAGGTAAAGCGTACGACGATTGCTGTTCAAGTCCTTAAGGGCGGGACCGCCAAGGGCCAGGTCCAGCCGGCCGGAAACCGCTAAAAGCGCGTCGCGCAGGGCTTCCGCCTCCTGTCGCCGGCGGTGCATCCGGCTGAAGGCGAGGTTCTCAGGATCGGCGGCATAGATGCCCGGGGCGACGCGGCTGGATTGCTGGTACGCCGCGGAACGAAGAATCGACCGGTGCAGCGATTTGAGCGACCAACCGCTGGCTACGAATTCGTCGGCCAGCCAATCGAGCAGCTCAGGGTGCGTCGGGGGTTGTCCCAGTCGGCCGAAGTTGTCCGGCGTTCGGACCAGTCCGACGCCGAAATAATGTTGCCAGACGCGATTGACCAGGACCCGTGCGGTAAGGGGATGGTCCGGCCGGGCCAGCCAGCGGGCCAGCTCCAAGCGACCGCTGCCCGTTGTAATTTCCGGCGAGTGGTCGCCGGCCAGGATGCGAGGGAAGCCGCGCGGCACGACGTCTCCGAGGCGGTCGTAGCGGCCGCGGAAATGCACTCGAACGTCGTGGGCGCCGGCGTGCGGGCTGCCGGGGACGCCGCCGTCTTGCACGCCGATCGCCAATTCGACCGGCGCGTCGACAATCCTGCGAGAGGCATCGCGTTCGGATCGGAGCTTTTCCAGCGGCACTTGGATTTCCGCGGGAAATGACCGAACGAGCTGGTCGCCACCTCCCCAGAATGGGCTATCGGGGCGCGAAAGCTGATCGAACAGGCCCGCCAGAGGACTGGAAGCGTGTGCGGACGGTTGTTGCCGGGTCAGGTCCATGAAGGCGGACTTGATCTGTGCCGCCAGTGCTGGCTTATCGGCGTCCGCAGCGTTCTTCCAGGCGCTCAGTGGCGGGGGGAGATCCTTGGCGCTGGTGCTGGGCTTGAGTTCCTCAAATCGCCAGACACCGGCGTTACCGAACCGATCGGCGTGCGGATTGGATGACAGCAGGTCGGGCAGGAGATCGTCCGCAAGCTCCCAAGAGCGTTTTTGGCCGGCCACTTCCGTGAGGCGGAAGGTGACGACCGTCGTGTCGCAGGAGTATTCGCCGCGCGGGGACACGACAAGTTCAACGCGGTCGCCAGGTTGGATGTCCAGCTCTTGCGCGGGGATTGGCGCCACAGCGCCGTTGGCGATTGATCCGGCGGCAAGGAGTGCCGCGGGGCCATGTTTGACTTGCCAATCGATCCCGTTGCCGCATTTGTCGTCGGCGTCGGCCAGGGTCCCCTCGAGCCTTACTCGGCCCGCGAAGGGGCTGGTCCAGACGAGCGCCACACCGCCGGTGGGAGAAGGATGGACCGCTACGCTTCGGGGGGGCAGAGTGACAGTCGAAAAATTCGCATCCGCGGCAGTAGTGTTGACGGTCACGCTGATCGCGGGCGACGCGCCGGTCCAAGCAAACAGTCCCGATAGACCGGCGACGTCGCGAACCGGTTTGTCCAAGCGCTGCCGTTCCTCCAGGCCCAAAAGAGCGGCCCAGCGCGACAAAACAAATTCATCCAACTCAAAACGTTTTGCCACCTGGGACAGGTTGGCAGCGTCTAGCTCTTGGACGGCTGTCAGATACTTGTCCGTGTCGGGCAGGATACGGGCAACCAGCGATTTAAGCCCTTGTTCTTGGAGTTGTCGCTGGTCGGATTCGATCTGGGCGATTCGTGCTTGCGCCAGTTCGCGGCGGGCGCGGTCGGCCGCGGATTCTAGCGGGATGCGGAGCATGGGAGGGCCGTTGGTTTTCGGCCCGACGTTGGGCAGGATGTGGCTGCTGAAGAAGATGCCTGCCAGGCCGTAGTAGTCGCGCGTGGAGATGGGGTCGAATTTGTGGTCGTGGCAGCGGGCACAGGCGACGGTCAAGCCCATGAACGCGCGGCAGACGACGTCGACCTGGTCGTCGGCGATGTCGGTGAGAAGTTTTTCCTTGTCGGCGTCGCCCCCTCCCCAATTGCCGATCGCGAGCATTCCCGTGGCGACGATGCCGTTGATTCGCCGGCGGTCGTCCGCGTTGGCGTGGGCCAGGTCGCCGGCGATCTGGTCGGTAATGAATTGGTCATAAGGGAGGTCGCGGTTGAGTGCGTCGACCACCCAGTCGCGGTATCTCCAAGCTTGGGTGATATCCATCACGGACCCGTCGCCGGTGAGGATGCGGGCATCGAAGGAGTCGGTGTATCGGACCACGTCCAACCAGTGACGGGCCCATCGTTGCCCATAGGCAGGAGAAGCCAACAAGCGATCGACGACCCGTGCAAAGGCGTCGGGCGAGTCGTCCGCAAGAAACGCATGCAGCTCGTCGGCGGTCGGCGGCAATCCAGTCAAATCGAAGGTCGCGCGCCGCAGAAGCGTGGCTTTGTCGGCGGGCGGCGCGGGGGGAAGGCCACGGTTCTCCAACCGCGCCAGGACAAAGCGATCCAGCGGAGAGCGCAGCCACTCGACGTTGCGAACATCTGGAGGGACCGGTCGACGCCGAGGCTGAAATGCCCAGTGTTTCCGCGGATCGGACGTATTGGGATCAAGCGGGGGGTCGTCGGCGGGTTTTGAAGGAGGCCAGATGGCGCCCTGTTCGATCCAGCGGGCGAGGACGCTTATTTGTTCGTTCGTCAACGGTTGGTCCGGGGGCATCTTCAATTCCCCCTGCCGCCGCACAGCCTGGATGAGCAGGCTCTGATCCGGGTTTCCGGCCACGAAGGCCGGCCCGCTATCGCCGCCGGCGCGGACCGTGCTTTCGCGGTCGAGGCGCAATCCGCCCTCCTGCTTTTTATCGCCGTGGCAGGAAAAGCAGGTCTGGGAGAGGAGCGGACGGACCTGCTTTTCGAAGAACTCGAGTTGTGCGGAAGTTGGGTCGGCAGGCGAAACCGCGGCGGCCGGCCCGGCGAACAGAAAGAGCGTAGAAATTGCGAGCCACAAGGCGCTTGCGAAGCGAAGAGCAGCTGGCATCGGCATAAGCACTTGGGGGAATGAACCGCTGGAAACGAGGTTTGATTATCGCGAAGAACGGGGGCCGAGGCGAGCGCTGGGGTCAACGGCTGGCCACCGAATGCCGCGTTGGATAGCATAAAATGTCGCAAGTTGTTTGTGGCGAACGGTTTAGGATGGATTGGCGGGGATGGGAGTTATGCTTGACCCGCTGCGCCTCTTGGTCCTATAATCCCGCCCGCTTATCGCCGGTTCTCTCGTCTGAAGGACTTCCTGGATTGTGACTTACGCATTCGACGGGGCGCGCGCGACGAGCGCCCCGCGGGCAAGGACGCCATTCTGAAAGCTCGTGCTTTGGTACAACGTGTGCGAAGCGTTGTCCGCGCGGTGGCGCGCGGCGCGTTCGCCGCTGCGCTCGGGCGAGCTGCGATTGTGGCAGGCGTGCTGGTGTGTGGCGTCGCAGCGTCTGGGGGTGGGGCAGCGGGGGGAGGGGCCGTAGGGGGCGAAATTCGATTGGCCGCGCCCCCCGTGGACGCGCCGATACGGATTTCGGCGGATCGGGCCTACCGCTGGCGTCAGGATGGCGAGGATGTGTGGCTGTTGCAGGGAGGGTGCGAGATCGCGCAAGGGGAGACGACGATTCGGGGCGAGGAAGCCGTCGCCTGGATCGAACGGCCGGAAGAAAAGGGGGGGGCCATCGAGCGAGTGGCGGCATTTGTGTCCCGTGGCGTCGTGATCGACCAGCGGGGAAAGGCGGGAGGGGGGGGGGCGGGAAGACGCGAGAAGGCC
>JALHPA010000028.1 GCA_022842745.1 Pirellulales bacterium | reverse complement strand
AACACCCCGATTTCCCAGCCCAAATCGTCGAAGTGGGCGGCTTCAAACCCTTCCTCCTCTCCAATCCCCCGGCCAAAGAACTCGACAGCCTGGCCGATATACACCTCCGCTTCCTCCAAGAGCTCGGCCAGCGCCTCCCCCGGCTGGCCGACCTGGATACCAAAATCGAAGCCCTCGGCGGCGGCGTCCACCGCATCACCGCCACCGTCGTCAACCTCGGCTACCTACCCACCATGAGCGACATGGCCAAAACGAACCGCGCCGTCCACCCCCTCATGATCGAACTGGCCCTCCCCAACGATGTCGTCTTCCTGCAAGGAGCCCCCCGCCGTCCCCTCGAACCCCTCGCCGGTCTCGGCGGCAAATCAGAGACCATCTGGCTCGTCCGTTTCCCCGCGGGCAAGCCCGCGTTGGCAACCATCACCGTCCAATCCCCTTCCGTCGGCAAACAAACCGCCCGCGTCGAATTCAAGTAAGCCATCCATGAACGACCTTCTCAGTGTTTACCGCCGCCCCCCGGCGCGCGCCCTCAACGTGGTGTTGTCCGTCATCGTCCTGGCGGCGACCCCCATCCCCTCCGCTACCGCCGCGGAAACGCCACCCATCTATCAACCCGCCGGCGCCCCTGCCGACCCCAAGGTGGAAGCCCGCTGGAACCGCTACCACGACTATCCTGCGGCGACCGACCTCCTCAAAAAACTCGCCGCCGCCCACCCCGACCGCTGCCGCTTGGAATCCCTGGGCAAGTCATACGGCGACCGCGAAATGTGGGTCCTCACGATCACCAACTTCAAATCCGGCGACGAAACAACCAAGCCCGCCTTCTGGATCGACGGCGGCATCCACGCCAACGAAATCCAAGGCGTCGAGGTCGTCCTCTATACCGCCTGGTACCTGCTGGAATCCTCTCCCCGCTCGCCGCAAATCCAGCAACTGCTCGACAATCGGGTCTTCTACCTCCTCCCCATGCTCAGCCCCGACTCGCGCGACGCCCACATGCACAAGCCCAACAGCACCCACTCCCCGCGCTCCGGGCAGCGTCCCGTCGATGACGACAAGGACGGCTTATTCGACGAGGACGGTCCCGACGACCTCGACGGCGACGGTCATATCACCCAAATGCGCGTCCGCGATCCCCACGGCCGCTCCAAGCCCCACCCCGACTACCCCGACTTGCTGATCCAGGCCAAGCGGGAGGAACGGGGTTCCTACACCCTCCTCGGCCTGGAAGGCATCGACAACGACCGCGACGGCCGCGTCAACGAAGACGGCGACGGATTCTACGATCCCAATCGCGACTGGCCCTGGAATTGGCAGCCCTCCTACGTCCAAAACGGCGCCTATCGCTACCCCCTCTCCATCCAGGAAAACCGTCTCGCCGCCGAGTTCATCGCCGCCCACCCCAACATCGCCGGCGCGCAGTCCTACCACAATGCCGGCGGCATGATCCTCCGCGGCCCCGGCGCCAAGGACGACCGCTTCGAAGGCGACGATCTAGCCGTCTACGATCTCATCGGCAAACGCGGCGAGGCCATGCTCCCCGGCTATCGCTATATGAACGTCGCCGAGGATCTGTACGAAGTCTACGGCGGAGAAGTCGACTGGCTGCACGTCATGAACGGCGCCTTCACCTTTACCAACGAGCTCTTCACTCCCTTCAATTTCTCCCGCAAACCCGCCAGCGGCGGTTTCTTCGGCCGCGATGAAGATCAGCGTGAATTCAACAAGTACTTGCTCCTGGGAGACGGCATCGTCCCCTGGCACGAAGTCGATCATCCCCTCTACGGAAAAATCGAAGTCGGCGGCCTCAAAAAGAACTGGCTCCGCCAGCCCCCCTCCTTTTTGTTGGAGGAAGAGTGCCACCGCAACATGGCCTTCACCCTCTACCACGCCGACCAGCTCCCGCTCGTCAAAGTCCAGTCCGTCGAAGTCAAGGATCTCGGCGCGGGACTCTTCGAGGTCACCGCCGCGATTCAAAACGACCGCCTCACCCCCACCCACGCCGCCAGCGACCTCAAGCACAAAGTCACCCCCCCCGACCGCGCATCGATCCAAGCCGCCAAAATAAGAGTCATTAGCGGTCTGGTCTCCGACGATCGCTTCTTCGTCAATCCCGCCGAACAGAAGCGCCGCCCCTCCGAACTCCGCATCAGCAACATCCCCGGACTGGGCGTCCGCTACGTCCGCTGGCTCGTGTCCGGCCCTGGCCCCTACACCGTCTCCATCCGCAGCGACAAAGGAGGCCGGCACGCCCTCACCAGCCCCTCCCCGGCGCTCGCCCCGGAATCGTCCCCCTAAAGCCGATTATTTTCGCCCCCCCCGCAGCCGCCCGATCAGCGCCTGCAAATCCTGCGGCAGCGGCGCCTCGAACGACATCACCTCGCCGGAAATCGGATGCACAAATCCCAGCTCCGCCGCATGCAGCGCCACCCGCGGCGAACCGCTGTTATCCGGAATCGGCTTCTTGAACATCGGCTGCCGGTAAATCCGCTCCCCACACAAGGGATTACCCGCTTCACCCAAATGGATGCGGATCTGGTGCGTCCGCCCCGTTTCCAACCGGCACTCCACCACCGTGTAAAAACCCGCCGCCTCGCTCCCCAGCACTTCCATCGGCCGGACATGGGTGATCGCCCGCTTCCCCGCCTCCGCCGATCGACCCACTCCCCCCGCCCGGCCCGCCCCACTCCCCCGACGCAACTCTGTTTGGCCCCCTCCCCCAATCGGCAAACTCCCGCGCCGTCCATCCCCCCGATCCCGCACCAGTTGGCTCTCGAAAGTCGTCGCTTCCACCCGCCCCTGCGCCACCCCCACGTACCGCCGGCTCGTCGTGTGCCGCTTGAACTGCTCCATCAGCCCCCGCTCCGCTACCACCGTCCGCGCAAATACCAACAGCCCGCTGGTCTCCCGATCCAGCCGGTGAACCGGCCGCAGCGGCGGCGGCACCCCCCGCCTCGACTTCATCCGTGGGTCCAACTTCGCCACCACTCCCGGCAGCATCTCCTCCAACGTCGGTCGAAGCTGCCGCCTCCGCGCAGGCCAATTCCGCTCGTCCGCGTGCCGCGTGCTCGTCACTCCCGCCGGCTTCTCCACCACGCAAACATGCTGATCCAAATAGTGGATACGCAAGTCCCCTTCGCTCGGCGGCTTCGGAGCTGCCTGCGCCAGCACCCGCACCACGTCGTCCCTCGTCAGCCGCCGCCCCTCGTCCTGGCACAGGTTTCCGTTCAATTGCACCCGCCGCGACGCTACCAGCTTGCGAATCTGCGACCAACTCCGCGCAGGCAGCCAATCGCGAAGTGCCGCAACCACCGTTTTACCGTCGTGACCCTCCTGCACGTGAAATATTTGTCCCTCATTCATGATTCGTCAGCGCCGCGTGAACCGAAGATTGGCAATTTATTTCCAGCCAGCTTACAATAGACCTCAAATTCATTCCGCTGGCGAGCGCAGGGCTAATATGTCGCAAGAAAGCCGTTCCTTGTCGTCCCTCTTTACCCAACTCGACACCACGCTCGGCGCCAATCCGGCTGCGCCCCCAAGCGAACTGGATCCCGCCCAGGAACAGGTCCGCCTCCTGCGTGATATCCTCTCCGCGCAGGATCGCCAGAACGAGCTGCTCGAAGAACTCGTCAACCAGGTCGGCGCCAATCACCGCCAGCGCCAGGCCGAGCTGGGCCAATGGAAGCAAGCCAACCCCCGCCTCGCCCGCAATTGCCGCCAGGCTGCGGACGCCCTGGGCAAGGTCCAGGCCGAATTCCTCGACACGCTCACCCGCGAAATCAAAGACAGTGCCGACGACCTCCTCGATGGCGAATTCATGTTCAATGAATTCATCGATCGTTTCGGTCCTCGGTTGGCGCACTTAAACGGCGTCCTCCAGGTCCTCTCACAACTCTCAAGCGCCCCCGGTTCGACCGACAGCCCGTCCTAGCGCATCTCAGAATGCGCAACAGACGCCCTGCCGCCAACCGCCGGTCCCGGCTGGCCCCCACTGGCGCTGGATCATCTCGCCAACGCGATCGTGAACCACGCTGCCAAATCCAATTTTCGCCAGCGCATTCTGGCCAGCGGCTTGCTCTCGTCAGCCGCCCTGGCCGAATCCGTGCGGCAGTTGCAAGCCGGCGGCCGCTGGGCCGATGTCCCCACCCCCGAAGCCGATCGGCAACTTGCCGATTTTCTCGTCGACACCGGCCGCCTCACCCGCTTTCAAACCCGCCATCTCCTCGCCGGCCTGACCAAATTCAAGTTGGGCCAGTACCGCATCGTCGACTCCATCGGCCGCGGCGGCATGGGCCAGGTCTTCCGCGCCGAGCACGAATTCGTCAAACGCACGGTCGCCATCAAGGTCCTCCCCAAGCACAAATCCACTCCCGACGCCATCGCCAGCTTCACTCGCGAAATCCGCGCCCAGGCCCAGCTCGACCACGAAAACCTCGTCCAAGCCCTCGACGCCGGGCACGACGGCCAGGTCTACTTTCTCGTCTGCGAGTACATCCCCGGCACCGATCTCCGCCGCTACGTCCGCGATCGCGGTCCCCTCGGCATGGCCGAAGCCGCCACCATCGTCTCCCAAGCCGCCCAGGGACTCCAATACGCCCACGAGCACGGGCTGATCCATCGCGATGTCAAACCCGGCAACTTGCTCGTCACCCCCCGGGGACACACCAAAGTCTCCGACCTCGGCCTCGCCTGGCTCGACGACGGCGAATACGATCCCCGCGCCGCCAAAGTCGTCGGCACCGCCGACTACCTCTCCCCAGAACAAATCCTTTCCCCCTCCCACTTAGGCCCGGCAAGCGACGTCTACTCCCTCGGCTGCACCCTGTACTACGCCGTCACCGGCAAAGTCCCCTTTCCCGGCGGCAGCGCCCGCGACAAAGTCCGCCGCCACTGCGAGGATACGCCGCTCCATCCGCGCGTCCTCAATCCCTCCCTCAGCCAACCCTTCGTCGACGTAATCGCCGCCATGATGGCCAAGGATCCCTCCGCCCGCGTCCCCTCGATGGCGAATGTCCTCCACAGCCTCCGCCCCTGGGCAGGCGAGTCGGTCTCCTCTCCCCTCGATCCCGAGGCCGCCCGCCGTCGGCGCGAAGAAGGAGGCGTCGACACCGGCAGCGAGGAACTGGTCGATACCGCCGAAAGCTTTCCCGATTTTGGCTTCGATACGGCCGATCGCGCCACCCCGGCCCACGCCGAAACCGATCCCTCCCCCGTGGTCGCGGCCGTAACCGACAGCATTGCCCGGCGGGAATCGCGCCGCGCGCGGCAATTCTGGTTCGGAGTGCTCACCGCGGCGGCCCTCATCGGCGCGGCCCTCGCGGCGCTGCGATACTCAGGCGCGATCGGTCCCCCTTGACCCCTTGACCCACGCCCTTGGCGGCCGGGACGGCGCTTGACTAGACTATCAAACCGCCTTCACCAGACCGCCGTCCGCGAGGGGTTCCACCCGCGATGTCCACCCCCCCCTCCTCCCCTCCCCGCTCTGCCCCGGAAAAGTTCCACCCCTATCCCTGTTGGGCCCCCCGCTTCTGGCACGGCATGACCTTCCTGGTCTGGCTGCGGGTCCTCCTGGCCAATCGCTTCGCCGTCTCCCCCTCCCGCTGGCCCATGGCCTTCGCGATCACGCTGGTCAGCCTCTTCAATTCGTGCCTCGCGCTCCTCCAACGCTTGTGCTACGGTTCCCGCCCCGATCGCGTCGACATCCCCCCCCCGCTATTCATCGTCGGTCACTGGCGCAGCGGCACCACCTTCCTCCACGAGCTCCTCGTCCTCGACGATCGCTTCACCTTCCCCACCACCTACCAGTGTTTCGCTCCCTCCCACTTCCTCGTCAGCGATTGGTTCATCCCCCGCTTCCTCAAATTCCTCCTCCCCTCCAAGCGCCCCATGGACAACGTCGCCGCCGGCTGGGGCAATCCCCAGGAGGACGAATTCGCCCTCTGCAACCTCGGCCTGGGTTCCCCTTACCTCATCATGGCCTTCCCCAACGGCGACCATCATCAGGCCGAGTACCTCGAATTGCAAACCGTCCCCGCAGCGCATAGGTCCCGCTGGGAACAGGGCTTTCGCTGGTTCCTCCGCCGCGTCGCCTATCGCAATCCCCGGCCCATCGTCCTCAAGTCCCCCCCACACACCGCCCGGATCGGAATCCTGCTGCGACTCTTCCCCACCGCCCGCTTCGTACATATCGTCCGCGATCCCGAAGTCCTCTTCCCCTCCACCCTCCGCCTTTGGAAATCGCTCATCGCCGTCCAAGGCCTGCAAGTCGACCGCGGACAGGACCGCACCGAGTACGTCCTCGACGCCTTCACCCGCATGTACGACAGCTTCTTTCGCGACTGGCCTGACGTCCCCCCCACCCAGCGCTACGAGCTGCGCTACGAAGACTTGGTCCAAAATCCCACCGCGCAACTCCAAGCCCTCTACGAACACTTAAACCTGCCAGACTTCGAGCACGTCCGCCCCCAACTGGCCGCCACCCTCGTTCAAAACAAGGAATACCGCACCAACCGCTACGAACTCCCCCCCGAAACCAAAGCCCTCGTCGCCTCCCGCTGGGGAGAATATGCCCGCCGCTACGGATATCAAGTCAACGACTGCGTTTAGCAGAATTGGTAATCGGTCCAAGCTCTCGGACGTAGCAGGAGCTTATTTGGTTGCGGCTCGCCAAGCGCGCCACACTTGCTTTTCTAGGTTGCTGCGACGGTTGTAGTATTTGCTGGTCAGCCGGTCCCACACCTCTCCGGTCGAACCGGGGAGTTCGGCCATCTGTACTTGCCGCTGATCGGTGTCCGTGCTTGGCGCCCCGCTCGGAAAGACGTCACAAGCGCATTGAACCAACTTCGCTTGCCCCTTCGCCCCCATCCGCTCCAGCCCGCGGACCGCCTCCGCCGCATGGTCTCCCGCTTGGTTATAGAAATACTGCTGAAAACCGCCGTTGCAAACTTCAGCATCCATATTCAATACGATCCAGATCATTCGCTCCATTTCGCTCAGTCCGTCGATGCCCAAACGCCGCTCGATCCGGTCGATGTGAAGCATTAAAGAGCGAAGATCCTGCGGCGGACCTGGACCCGGCTCATAAGCCACAATCGGATCGACGAACGAACCCCGCTTCGCGTCCTCACGGACGTAGCTGGCAACGAATCGATGACGGCACTTAGGACACTGGCGCGCGTCGGACAACCCAATAAACAGGTGCCCACATCGCGGACACTCCATATCCCTGCCAATCCAGTTCCTGTCGAGCAGGTTCGGCGCTCCATTCTTTCGCTCGCTCACCGTTTCAACCTTGACGGATTCGGCCTCTTTGTCGTGCAGTAAGAACACAATCTCCCGTTCTTCGTTGTAAGTCGCCACTGCTTGTCCCGCCAAAGCTCCAAAGCTAGTCGTGTCCCCGAGAATGGTCTTCAAGTCCAAGCAGCGAATCTCGCCGTCGATCGATAACGGCCCTCCCAGGTCCACAATGAGCGCATTCCGACCACGCGCCTTGAACGCTTTCATCGCCAATGAGCGAAAGTGATCCCACTGGTCCCGAATAAAATCGAAGGCTTGCTTCTCCCGCTTGATGCGGTCCCCGGTCTGCGACATTGCCTTTCCCCCTCGTAAACCGACGCCTCAAACGCGCTGCATAACACCGCTCGGGCCTCCAATCTACTCGATCTTTCCATCCCTGGACCAGTTGCAACCAGCCTTCCGACCCCGGTCTGAACGCTTCGCCCCTCAACAAATCCACACTCGTTTATCGTCTCTCAATGCCTACCTTTCCGTCGCCACAAGTTGGCTGCTGGCCTCCATTTTCAGTTACTTGTCTGGACAACCATCACCCACCCGCCTACCATAACCTCAAGCGCCCCCCTGCGCTCCCTCCCTCTCCGCACGGCTCAATTTCTCCCGGAGCACCGGCGATGTCCGCCTCACCCCCTCCTGACTCCTCCCACCCCCAACTCGTCGTCATCGGCGGCGGTCCCGCAGGCGCCACCGTCGCCGCCCTCGCCGCCGAACAAGGCCTCGCCGTCCAGCTCTTTGAACGCGAACGTTTCCCCCGCTTCCACATCGGCGAATCCCTCATCCCTGAAACCTACTGGGTCCTCCAGCGCCTCGGCATGCTGGAAAAATTGCAGCGCAGCCCTTTCGTCCGCAAGGAAAGCGTCCAGTTCGTCAACGAACACGGCAAGCTCTCCGAACCCTTCTACTTCTACGACAACAACCCCCACGAATCCTCCCGCACCTGGCAGGTCCGCCGCAGTGAATTCGACCTGATGATGCTCGACAACGCCCGCGAACGCGGCGCCCAAGTCTTTGAAGGCACGCGAGTCCTCGAAGTCCTCTTCGACGGCGACTGCGCTTGCGGCGTCCGCATCCTCGACGAACGCGGCGCGACACGCGAAGTCCACGCCGACGTCGTCGTCGACGCCAGCGGCCAAAGCACCCTCCTGGCAAGCAAGCTCCGCCTCCGCCGCCCCGATCCCGACCTCAAAAAAGGCTCGATCTGGACCTACTATCAGGGGGCCTGGCGCGGAACCGGCCGCGACGAAGGCAGCACCCTGATCCTCCAAACCGAGGGCAAAAAAGGCTGGTTCTGGTACATCCCCCTCCACGACGACATCGTCAGCGTCGGCGTCGTTGCCGATTTCGACTACCTCTTCAAAAATCGCGGCAGCCACCAGGAAATCTTCGCCCAAGAACTCGACCGCTGCCTCTCCGCCAAGCAGCGCGTCGCCCCCGGTCGCCGGGTCACGGAGCACTTCGCCACCAAGGATTACTCCTACCGCTCAGCCCAGGGCGCCGGCCCCGGTTGGGTGCTCGTCGGAGACGCGTTCGGCTTCTTGGATCCCCTCTACTCCTCCGGCGTCCTGCTGGCCCTCAAGAGCGGCGAACTGGCCGCGGACGCCATCGTCGCCGGCCTCCGTAAAGGCGACACCTCCGCCCAGCAACTCGGCGAATGGACCGCCGGCTTCGAGAAAGGCATGGAACGCATGCGCCGGCTAGTGTGCGAATTCTACGACGGCCTCAACTTCGGCCGGCTCGTCAAACGCTACCCCCACATCAAATCGCACCTCACCGACCTCTTGATCGGCGACATCTTCAAAGACAGCGTCGACGAAGTTTTCCCCCCCCTCGACCGCATGCGCGCCGAACGCCACGCATTACCGGCGCAAACCGCCTAGCGCCCGCCCAATGGCGATAACATCGGCGACACATTTGGCGATCGACCAACAGCCGGAACGCCTCACCATCCGGTTCAAACCACACCCGGCCTCCCTGGCCGATCCGTGGCGCCCGAACCCTTCCAGCCTCCCCGCTACCGATCAAAAATCTTCTTGATCGCATACACCGTTGTCGCCCGCCCCGCCCGCGCGATCTCCCGCGTTAGCGGAATCTCCTTCGGACACACCGCCACGCAGTTCTGCGCGTTGCCGCAGTCCTGAATCCCCCCCTCCGACATCAACGCCTCCAACCGCTCCGAGGCGTTCATCTTCCCCGTCGGATCGTAGTTGAATCGCATCGCCTGCGCAATCGTCGCCGCCCCAATAAAGCCCCGCCGATAAAACGAATTCTGCCGCGCTGCGAACGCCTCCTCGCTCTCCCCCTCCCGCCGCGACAGTTCGATCTTGTGGTACTGCGGACAGGCCTCCATGCAGCACCCGCAGCTAATGCACTCGCTGATCGGATAAATCGTCTGCTGCTGTTCCGGCGACTGCCGCGGACCCGGACCCGCGTCGTAATAGCCATCCACCGGCACCCAACCCTTCACCTTCTTCAACGCCTCGAACATCCGCTGCCGCCCCACCACTAGGTCCCGCACCACCGGATACTTCGACATCGGCCGCAACTCGATCCCCTCCGGATGCTCCGCCAAAAGCTTATCCACCAATGCCGAGCAAGCCATCCGAGTCCGACCGTTCACCAGCATCGTGCAGGACCCACACACCTCCTCCAGGCAGTTGCAGTCCCAAGCCACCGGCGCAACCCCCCGCCCGTCCGCCGCCCGCGCCACGGCCGCGATCTTCTGCAGCACGCTGATCACGTTCATATCCGGCTCGTGCTCGACCCGGTGCCGCTCCCAATAGCTCGTTTCCCCCGGACCGTCTTGCCGCAATATCCGCACGTCAAACGTCTTCCCCCCCTGCGCATGCCCCTCGCTATGCGCCGTCGACGCTCCCACTCCCCCGTGCGCCGTCGATTTCGTCTGCGTGGCCGTCGTATTCATGGACCTCTCTTCGAGATTTGCCTTTCCAGGATTTTCGCCCACCCCCGGCAATCGACTTCACTTCCCTCAAACGGTCGCCGCCGCGGACTTCGCGCCGCCGGACCGCGCGCCGTTGCCGTTCGCGCCCCCCGTCGCAGGACCCCGCTGCCGCTCTTTCCATACCTGCTCGATCGCTTCCGCCCCCACCAATCCATACATGCGCGGGCGTGGCGGAATCAGCGATACATCCACTTCCTCATACGAAAGTTGCGGCTCGCCGTCCCGCCCCAGCGTCGCAATCGTGCTCTTCAGCCACTTCGCGGTGTTCTCGTCGAACCGGTTGCACCATTCCTCCGCCAACCGCCGCTTTTCGCCCGGATCCGTCGCTTCGATCCCCGGCATCGCGAAATCCGGCTTGAAATGCGCCCCCCGGCACTCGTCCCGCGCAATCGCCCCCAGCAAAATCACCTTCGCTAAAGGAATCATGTCCTTTAGCGCCTTCGTGAATACCACGTTCTGATTGGTCCAGTTCCCCGTGTCCGACAGCGAGCACCGCTCCACCCGTTCCCCCAACTCCCCGACCTTGGCCAGCGCTGCCCGCATCGGGTCGTTGTGCCGTACCACAGTCGCCGCCGTCGTCATCACCTGCCCCAATTCCTGGTGGATCAAATACGGGTTCTCCCCTCCCCCAGGCCGCCGCAGCAAAGCCTCATGCGCCTGCTGCTGTTCCTTCCGCGCCGCTTCAAACAGCCCCGACGGCGCCTCAGCCGCGGCCTTCTTCGATCCCTTCAGCAAATTGTCGATCCCCGGCGCAACGATCAATCCGCTGAATATGCAACTCAACAGCGAATTCGCTCCCAGCCGATTCGCCCCGTGATACTGATAATCGCACTCCCCAATCGCATACAGCGAGGGAACGTTCGTCTGCTGGTTCCGCGGCGATCCGACGACCAGCCCCCCCGACGCCGACCGCTCGTAGTCGCACCACAGACCACCCATCGAATAGTGGACCGCGGGAAAGATCTTCATCGGTTCGTCGCGCGGATCCACCCCCTGAAACTTCTCGTAAATCCCCAGAATCCCACCCAGCTTCACGTCCAACGTGGCCCGTGGAATATGTGTCAAATCCAGATACACCGCCAGCCGCTCCCGGTCCACGCTCAACCCGTCCCGAGTGCAGACGTCGAAAATCTCCCGAGTCGCGATGTCCCGCGGCACCAGGTTCCCATATTTCGGATACCGCTCCTCCAAAAAATAATACCGTTCCGACTCCGGAATCGATCGCGGCGGA
>JALHPA010000027.1 GCA_022842745.1 Pirellulales bacterium | reverse complement strand
CCGCCGGGCCGTTCACTGCCAGCGCGATCGGAGCCGGCGCCTCTCCCTGCCTCCCCTCGCTTTCTCCGCTCCCACGCTCCTTCCGCACCTCGTATACGCCCCGCTCCCACGCCCCCCGAATCGTCAACCCAAACGCCTCCTCCCCTAATGCCTCCACCGTCAACGGTTCGACCCGTCCGTCCGGGCGGCGGACCGAATACGTCCCCTGCCGGTCGTTCCCCACTGACAGTGTGATCGCCTCCGCGGTACTCAAATTCCTCGTGGACAGCGTCCGCAAAATCATCGAGCGCATTAGCCGATCGAACAGGTACATCAAATCCGTCTTCGCGATCAGGCTCCACTCGGTCGTTAACCCGCTGGACGCAAACACCACCCTCCCTTTCCCAATCTCTCGCTCCACCAGGTACGGCACGCCATTGGAGAACGCTGCCAATACTCGCGGACGGGACAATCGCTTCCCCCCTCTCTCCTCCGTCCCCCGATTGTCGTCCGCCGCGCCCGTCCCCCCTTCGGTCCCCCAATCCAACCAATCCGGCGGTTCAACCCGTTTCGTCGTCCCCGCTCGCCCCCCCGCCGAGCCTTCCTCCGACTCGACTCTCTCCCCCTTCGCGGTGCTTGCAGCATTCCCCGTCGCACTTCCCGCATTCTGGGCCGCCGCTTGCGCCGCGGCCTCCCTCTCCTGGATCCCCGCCCACGCCGGTCCGTCCAATTCGCAGCGAATCGCCCTGAAAAACAACGGCCTCCATCCGGTCTCCCCACCCAGCGTGAACAGCCGCACATGGTCCTCCCGGCTCGTGTCCGGCAATTCAAACAGCCCTGCCGAAAGTGAGTCATAGTTCACATAAAACGGCGGCCCTCCCCCCTCCCCGGCCAATACATCCATCAGCCGACTCTCCACCGGCGCAGGCAACACTCCTTCCCCCTCTTGCCAGCCATCCTCGTTCCAACCCACCGGGTCGAATTCCCCCCCCGCCGCGATCAGCAACTGTCCCCCTTGCTCCACGTACTCCCGCAGCAGCCGCACCGCCCCTCCCGGCCGCTCGACCCCCGCCACCACGGCCAGCCGAACGTCGCGCAGTGCTTCCCGGTCAAGCTGATCGATTCGCAACTGCCGAACCTGCACCAGCGCCGCCGGTTCATCTCCCGCCCTGGCCTTCGGCGACAGCAGCCTCCGCAGCGGCCACGTTTCCCCGAATCGCTCCCGGCTCGGATCCTCGCTATCGCCAACTGGATCGACAAACGCCACCGGCAGCCGCGCCACCACCGGCATTTCCAGATATCGCACGTCGTCCTCAGGCAGCCGGTCTTCGCTCAGCGACGCCTTCACCGGCACGTACGTTACCCCCCCCCGCGCGGCGTTCGGCTCGAATTGGTGCAAGAACGCCACTTCGGCTCTCTGTCCAGGCACAAGGTCCATCGTCTTGACCATCGGCGGATCGTCTCCCACCTGCAAGGCAACCGGTACGTCCTTCCTCGGTCCCGCGCCTTGATGCCGCACGCGCACCACGAAGGTCGTCGGCGTCTCGGCGTCGGCGACCCCGTCCTGGGCGTACAGGTCCTCGATCCAGCTATTCTCGCGCGCCCCGCCCGAGACATCGACCACTTGCAGCTCCGGCAGCGCCGCCAATTGCCCCGAAGGCTCGCCGCTCGGCCAATTCGCCTGTTGTTGATCTCCCAGAAACACGATCCGTGTCGCCGCGGCGCTGAATTGAGGCGCTCGGCGGCAGGCTTCGGCCGCCAATTCCACGATCCGCGCCGCCGAACCCCGCCGATCGACCGTCTCGATCCGCGCCAACGCCGACAATGCCTCCGCCCGATTGGGATAGGGGTCGCTGGACGGCGCTCCCTCCCCCCCGCACAAAGGCGCCACCGAAATCCAACTTCGCTCGTTCAAGCTCTCGATAAATTCCCCCCCTCGCCGTTTCGCCTCATCGAGCACCGTCCCCTCCAAGCCGCGGCGATACCCCATGCTCAGGCTATTGTCCACGATCAACACCGCATGCACCGGTTGGCCTGGGTCGGCGACGGACCCGCCCCCCCCAAAAAACGGCCGCGCCAGCGCCAGGCCAAACAGCAGCACGGCCGCCGTCCGCAACGTCAACAGCGCTAAATCGCGCAGCCGCACCAACCGCCGGCTGCGCTTCATCGCCACTCGCAAGAAATCCATCGCCCCCCAAGAAACCACCCGGAACCGCCGCCGATTCAATAGGTGAATCAACGTCGGCGCCGCGGCCGCGATCAGCCCCGCAGCCGCGAACGCCGCGAATCCAGGCAGAAAACTTATCATCCGGATCGCCTTCCTTCCGACTTCCCGTTACCGGTTACCTGAATGCGGTCGTTCATGGGATCCTATCGCTCGACCTGAAACTGTCGGATTTTGCCCTCCTGCAATATGGGCAAATAGCGATTAGGAATCGCTAGGACAAAACACGCCACGCTCGTCCCGTACAACTGGCCCGGCTTCCCTCCCACTCGGCCCCCACCCTGTCGCCCCTGATCGACCCAGCACCCATCCCGGCTGGCCTCTCCCGGCGACTGGACCTGCGAGCGCACAAGGTGGTCCCGCAGCTTCGGATAGCCTGCCTTCCAATCCTCTCCCCCTACCTGATACAGCGCCTGCCCCACGTAGTACAGTGTGTAGGCGTCAAATGGCATCAGCCCATCCCCCTCCTTCGCCGCCGGCAGCATCCGAATCGCCTCGTTCACCGGCCGCATGCTCTTCGGTATCCGCCAGTCTTCGTATTGCCCAAATTCCTGCAGGCACACCACTCCGCACGCCGCCATCGCCGTCGAAGCGTTGCCACCCCCCTTGTCGTACGTAAACTGTCCAGGGACCTGCCGCTCGTCCACCTGCCCCTGTCGGCCCCCCCGCGGCGCGTAATGTTCGCGAACGCTCTGGATCGCCAGCCGCACTACCTCGGGCGAGACCTCGAATCCGCTATCCATGGCGCTTCGCAGCGCCTTGGCTTGCATCACGGCCAGGCTCAGATCGTGTCCTCGCTCGTGGCTGCGCGCTTGGTAATCCCATCCTCCGTCCCGGCATTGCGTCGCCGCGATCAGCGCCAGCGCCTTCTCCAAAGTGGTTCCAATCCTCGCATCGTCCGATATCCCGTACGCCTGCCCCAGCACAAACGCGCTGAGCCCGTGGTTGTACATGTCCCGCTGGGCGTCGGAAATGTTCAATAATCCCGAGGGCTTCGCCCCCCGCACGACAAAACCCAGCGCCCGTTCCACGTTCTGCCCATACTTCCCCCGCCCAGGTCCGTGCCCCGCCGCCAGAAATGCCAGCGCCCCCATGCTCACCAGCCCTAAATCGTTCGATCCCCAATTCCCTTCCGCGGTCTGATTCTTGGCCAGCCATTCCAGCCCCTTGTCCAAAGCCGCCCTGGCCTCCGGAGTGGACTCCCACTCCCCTTCCGCCTGCGCGGCCGCCGCCAGCCCCCACAATAGCGCCACCGTCGCCACCGACAGCGACCCACGGCGCATCCAACTTGCATTTCGTCCCACGTTCCCTCCTTTCCCACACTCAAGGACACCGAACCGCACCGTTGATGAATGATTGAGCCGCAATTCTGGTTACGTCCCGCGCTCGGCCCGTCGCACCTCCTTTGCGTGGACAGCAGCGTGCAACCCCGATCCATCGCCCCCGCAGCCAAGTAAAATCCCATATCCGTCCGACCAAACCAGTGTAGTCGCTCGAACGATTGGTTTTCGCCCCTTGAACAGCGGCTAGAAGCCGGGGTAAACTCGATAGATTTTAGCGTTCGCCGGGAGGGAACGAGCGCGATCTTCGATGATTCTCTCCAACATCTCTGGCATCTGCAATTGGACTGAATTCAAAAAGGAAATCGACCCCGTGCCCCGACGCGACGATCTTCGCAAGATTCTTTTGATTGGTTCGGGTCCGATCGTCATCGGGCAAGCCTGCGAGTTCGATTACTCGGGGGTGCAAGCGTGCAAGGCGCTGCGCGAGGAAGGTTACGAGGTGGTGCTGGTCAACAGCAACCCCGCCACCATTATGACCGATCCGGCGACTGCGGATCGGACCTACATCGAGCCATTGACCTGGCAAATCGTTGAAAAGGTCATTGCCGCGGAACGCCCGGACGCGCTCTTGCCGACGCTGGGCGGACAGACCGGCTTGAATTTGGCGATGGAACTTGCGCGGCACGGCGTGCTGAAAAAGTACGGAGTGGAAATGATCGGCGCGCGGGCCGACGTCATCGCCAAGGCGGAAGAGCGGGAACAGTTCAAGCGGGCGATGGAAAAAATCGGGCTGGAAGTCTGTCGCGGGCGAACCGTAACCACGCTCGCCGCCGCGCGCGAGGCGATGAAGGAGATCGGGCTGCCTTGCGTCATACGGCCCAGTTTCACCCTCGGCGGCAGCGGCGGCGGTTTTGCCTACAACCGTGAAGAATTCGACGCAATCGTGCAGCGCGGTTTGGATCTTTCTCCGGTGACCGAAGTGCTGATCGAAGAATCCATTATGGGGTGGAAAGAGTACGAGATGGAGGTGATGCGGGACGCCGACGACAACGCGGTGATCATCTGCTCGATTGAGAATTTCGACCCTATGGGAGTTCATACGGGGGACAGCATCACCGTGGCGCCGGCGCAAACGCTGACCGACAAGGAATACCAGCGGATGCGGGACGCCAGCCTGGAGGTGATTCGCGAAATCGGGGTCGAGACGGGCGGATCAAACATTCAGTTTGCGATCAATCCGCAGAACGGGCGGATGATCGTCATCGAAATGAATCCTCGAGTAAGCCGCAGTTCGGCGTTGGCCAGCAAAGCGACCGGGTTTCCGATTGCGAAAATCGCTGCGAAGTTGGCCGTCGGCTACCGATTGCACGAGCTTCCCAACGACATCACGCGGGAGACGATGGCCTGCTTCGAGCCGACGATCGACTACGTGGTGACCAAGATTCCCCGGTTCGCATTCGAGAAGTTTCCTGAGGCCGATTCGCGGCTGACCACGCAGATGAAAAGCGTGGGAGAGACGATGGCCATTGGAAGGACATTCAGGGAATCGTTCCAGAAAGCCCTGCGCGGCCTGGAAGTGGGGAGCTTTGGCTTCGGGTGCGACGGAAAGGACCTTTGGGGCGGTCCGCTGCAACCGTCGCGCGAGGAAATTCGAGCGAAACTAGCCGTGCCGAGCGCCGAGCGAGTATGGTGGCTAAGGTACGCCATGAAGGACGGGATGAGTACGCAGGAGATCTTCGAGCTGTGCCACATCGACCCCTGGTTTCTCGACGAATTGCGGCAAATCGTTGAGTTGGAGGACGAGCTACGCGGATACGACGAAGTAACGAAAGTGCCGCGAGAAACGTTGCGGACGGCCAAGCGGTTCGGGTTTTCCGACCGCCAGTTGGCTCATTTGTGGAACACGACGGAGACCCTCGTCCGAGCGGAGCGCAAGCGACAGGGGATCGTAGCCACCTTCAAAAGTGTGGACACCTGTGCAGCGGAATTTGAAGCGCACACCCCCTATTTCTACTCGACCTACGAAGACGAAGACGAAACGCCGCCGAAGCGCGCCGGCGGAAGGCGGATCATGATTTTGGGTGGCGGCCCAAACCGGATTGGGCAAGGGATCGAATTCGACTATTGCTGCTGCCATGCCAGCTTCGCCCTGCGTGAGCTGGGGATCGAATCGATCATGGTCAACAGCAATCCGGAGACGGTCAGTACGGATTACGACACCAGCGACCTGTTGTTTTTCGAGCCGCTGACGGTAGAGGATGTATTGAACATCTGCGACCGCACCCAGCCGGACGGGGTTATCGTGCAATTCGGCGGGCAGACGCCCTTGAATCTTTCGCGAGCATTGGCGACTGCGGGAGTGCCGATCATTGGCACTAGCGTGGACACGATCGAGGACGCGGAAGATCGAGAGAAGTTCCAACGCCTGCTGCAGCGATTGGGACTGCGCCAGCCAGCCAATGGCATTGCCCGCACCATGGATCAGGCGCGGGCGGAAGCGGCTCAAGTGGGTTTTCCCTGTCTGGTGCGACCGAGCTTCGTGCTCGGAGGGCGGGCCATGGAGATTTGCTACGACCATTCGCAACTTGATCGGTTTCTGGCCGAGGCATTTGCCGCAGCGCAAGGTCAGCCGGTGCTTATCGATCGCTTCCTGGAAGACGCGATTGAGGTGGACGTCGACGCGATCAGTGACGGCGAGCAAGTGATCGTGGCCGGAATCATGGAACACATTGAGGAAGCTGGCGTCCACTCGGGCGATTCCGCCTGCGCGATTCCCCCGTACAGTCTGAATGGTCCGATTCTGGCGGAAATCCGTGAGGCAACCGAGTCCTTGGCCCGCAGCCTCAAGGTCGTGGGGCTGATGAACATTCAGTTTGCCATCAAGAAAGAAAACGATCGTCAGATTTTGTATGTGCTCGAAGTCAACCCGCGGGCCAGTCGGACGGCGCCGTTTGTCGCCAAGGCGACCGGAATGCCGGTTGCCAAGGTGGCCGCGAAGGTCATGGCGGGGATATCCCTGGCGGAGCAGGGCATTACCGTTTCGCCGATTCCCTCCCATGTCAGCGTCAAAGAGAGCGTGTTCCCGTTCGCCAAGTTCGCCGGCGTGGATATTGTTTTGGGACCGGAAATGCGCAGCACCGGCGAGGTGATGGGGATCAGCGATCGGTTCTCGATCGCGTTCGCCAAGGCCCAACTCGCCTCGGGCACGGTCCTGCCCAAGGAGGGGCGGATTTTCGTGAGCATGGCCACGCCAGCCCAGAAGGAGCAAATGGTTCCCCTGGCCAGGCGGCTTTCGGCGCTCGGATTTCGACTGATTGCCACGTCCGGCACGGCCGCCAGCCTGGAAGCTTCGGGCATTCCCGTCGAGCGGGTGAAAAAACTGCAGGAAGGTCACCCCAATCTGCTCGACCACCTGATCGATGGCACAATCCAATTGATTATGAACACGCCGCGCGGCAAGGGCGCGCGAACCGACGAAGGGCGTATCCGGGCGGCCGCGGTGTCGCATGGAGTGCCTTGCATTACCACGGTTCCAGCCGCCGAGGCGGCGGTAAAAGCTATGGAAGCGTTGCGCACCGAGCCAATGACCGTGCAGGCGTTACAGGATCGATTTCCGACGGCGGCCGCAGTGGGGGTTTGAAGGGAATTCAGGGGCCGTCTGCCTGTCCGTCGGCAAGGGGCGCCTCGGCCCCCTAGGGCTTGCCCAAGCTTGACGATCTTCGAGTCGCGGTTACAACACATGCGGAACGCGGTTGCGCGCCGCACTTTGTCCCATCCGTTGGCTTCACAGGAAGGTATTGCCATGATCCCCGATCTCCCCACCAAAAAGGCGTTCAGCTTGCTAGACGAGTTCAAGAATTTCGCGCTCAAAGGGAACGTAATCGACCTGGCGGTGGGCGTGATCATTGGCGCCGCATTTGGGGCGATCGTCAATTCCCTCGTCAAGGATATCATCATGCCGCTGGTGAGCGTGATTCTCCCGGCGGGCGGGAGCTACACCGAATGGGCCTGGGACGTCGGCGGCAAGACGATTCCCTACGGAAAATTCCTGGGGGAGGTGGTCAACTTCCTGATCGTGGCATTGGCCCTGTTTCTGTTCATCGTGAAATTCCTGGGCTTCATCATGCGGCAGAGAAAAGAAGCCGCCGCCGCGTCCCCGCCGCCGTTGACCAAGGACCAGGAGCTATTGACCGAAATACGAGACCTATTGCGGCGCGAGTGACTCGCGTGATCATTTGCAAGAGCACGCTGTTCTAAAGATAGGGTGAAAGCAGCCGCGCCAATCCGTCCCGTAACCGGATGGGAAGGCTGCGTCCGTCGACATCGGCAAGCGTGATTCTCCGCGCGGAGGCGATTCTCTGGTCCACCATTCCCAATAGCCCACTCGTCAGTTGGCGGTCGTAACATTCGACGTTGAATTCGAAATTCAGCCGCAGGCTGCGGGGATCCCAGTTGGCCGAGCCGAACAGAGTCCATACTCCATCCACGAGCATTAGTT
Organism: Pirellulales bacterium; assembly: GCA_022842745.1. Lineage (GTDB taxonomy): Bacteria > Planctomycetota > Planctomycetia > Pirellulales > JALHPA01 > JALHPA01. Next base: position 3,624 of record JALHPA010000027.1, on the reverse strand, counting down.
TCGTGTGATCGAACGGCGGCGGCGAAAGCCAGACTCGGCACCCGCGCGATAAGACCTGCCAGAGCATCGCCGTGGACGCCCATTTGACCAGCGCTAAATTGTTCGCCTGTGGAAGGACGATATCGACTTGCACGCCACGCAGCGCCGCGACATTGAGCGCCTCGGCCAGCGCGTCATCGGGCAAAAAATAGGGAGTCAGGATGCACACTCTCCGCCGCGCGGCGGTCAGGGCGCCCATCAAGGTCATCCGCATCTCCCCATAGTCCTCGTCCGGGCCGTTGGGAATCCCGCGAGCCAGAGTGGGACCGATAGAACGGAGCGGAACGAACCACGGTTCGCCGACCAAAACCTCTTGGGTCGTAAACGCCCAATCCTCGACGAAAACCTCTTGCAAATGGGCGACGATAGGGCCCAGGCACCGAAAGTGGGTGTCGTGCAAGGGCGCTCGCGGCCGCAGCGATAGCATGGCCCCCTCGCGAATATTGAGGCCGCCCGTAAAGCCGATCCTTCCGTCGACCACCAGGATCTTGCGGTGGCTGCGAAGATTGGAATAAGCGAACCGGGTCGGAACCAGCGTGCGCATAAACCGGGCAGAGGGAACCTTGGCCTTGCGCAACCGCGGCATAATGGAAGGGATCGAGTACCGCGAACCCACCGAGTCCACCAGCACCCGTACCTGGACGCCGCGCCGCACCGCCGCGCCAAGTGCATCTGCAAAGAGGCGCCCCGCGCGATCGTTGTCGAAAATATAGCTGCACAGAGTAATCGAGAATTGTGCCTGGGCGATCGCCTCCAACATGGCGGGGAAAGCTTCGTCGCCGTTAATCAAGGGAACAATCTCATTGCCAGAGAGCAGCGGCCGCTCCGACAATTCGCCGACCAGCCTGACGAATGGTTCAAAGTGGGGGGCGTCGGCGCCCAATTGCTCCACGAACTGGGACGGCGCGACGGCGTGCGGCGACGGCGGCAGCTCGCACACATTCAGCCCACCGCGCAGCAGTTTTGCGCGGCGCTGAATCCGGTTGATTCCAAACACGAAGTACAGCACAGCACCGATCAGGGGCGTGAGCCAAATGAGACCCACCCAACCGATCGTGGAGCGGGAATCCCGCTTGTAGAGCACGGCATGCAGCGCGGCGGCTACTTCGACGACAAAGATCGCCACGGCCGCGAAGTGCGGCCAGAATTCCCGCAGCAATTGGTAGCTATGCTCCAGCACCGAAGCCCTGGGGTCAAATGCGGCATCGCGATCTATCGACGATCCACTCTCCGCCGACAAGTTGGAACGCCAAACGCCATGATCTGAATATACCTGAACTCGACCGCCGCCCGAGATTTTGCCTGATTGCCGACCTACTGCCTATCGGGAGATCCTGGCAGCCACAACGACCCGCGCGCGGCTGTGCCCGCATCCTTCCGCCGGGCCTTGATCCGCACGTACGGGGCCAGGTACTGGCTGCGGTGAGCGAAGCTGCCAGCGTCGGCTTCTGGGCGGGCGTGCGGCGGTTCCAGGAGATCCTCGATGAGGAAGCCCGCGCGGCACAGACCGCCGAGCAGTTGCTCCCAGCGGTGGAGATACTCCAACGTGCCAGGTTCGCGGTGGAGGCTGTCTCCCACCGGAGGCAAGGGACCGGAGCGGTAATAGGGTTCGATCAGTGCGTATCCCGTTGTGCTGGGATGGACCTCGGCCTGCAGGCTTGCTGGTTGCTTGTGCTGGCTGATGTAGAGCCCTCCCGGCGCGAGCACGCGCGCAACCTGCGCGTACACCGCCTCGACATCGGGAATGTAGCAGGAGCTAACCGGCTGGACGACCAAATCGAATTCCGCTGTTTGCAACATCGAGAGGTCGTCCATCGAGGTCTCAACCGCGCGGATCGCGAGCTGCCGCTCGGCGGCGACCTGTCGATCCAGCGCGAGCATTTCCCGGCTAATGTCGACCACGGTGACAATAGCGCCCGCGGCGGCATACAAGGCGCTCTGCCTCCCTCCCCCTGCGGCCAGGCACAACACTCGAATTCCCGCGATCGAGTCCCCCAGCCAGCCGTCGGCATTGACGGCGCGCAACGGATCGGCAAAATCCGCATCTCCGGCCGGCAGCGTGTGCCGTTGGCGTTTTCGGGCCAGTGCATCCCAGGCCCGGCGATTATGATCGACCGACATTCGAAACCTCTCACACAAGCCGACGCGGGCGAGCCGGGCCGAAGCCGGACCACTTTTTTCCACAACCGCAAACCGGCGACCGTCGAGTCACAAATTATTGGTCCAAAATTCGCGGTCGAGCGGCTAGAATGCAATTAGAAATTCCGTCGCGAGCACCGGTCCCGTCCGCCTCATGAGCTATCCTATTCCGCTTTTGCTCGCCGGCATGACGGACGGTCTGCTCAATGCGTCATACTTCGGTATCACGCTGTTTCTCATTCTCACCGGTTGCGGCCTGCCGATCCCTGAGGAAGTGGGGATTATCGCCGCTGGCGTCTGGGCGGGCGCTGGCGAAATCGATCCCTGGCTGGCGATGCTGTCGTGCCTCGTGGGTTGCCTGGTTGGGGATAGCATTATGTACGGCATCGGCTACCGGTTCGGTCGGAGGGCGCTACGCGAACATCCTCGGCTGACAGGGTTTTTGACCCCCGAACGGGAGCGGAAAATTGAAGAGTTGATTCGCCGGCGGGGGGCAATCGTCCTGTTCACGGCGCGATTCCTGGTGGGAATTCGATCTCCGGTTTATCTGACCGCGGGAATCCTCCACTTTCCGTTTCGCCGGTTTATTTTACTGGATCTGGTTTGCGCGTCGTTTGTAATCGCCCTTTTTTTTGGACTGTCGTACTACTTCGGAGAAGGGATTGGCAACTGGATTCGCCAGGCCGAGGTCGGCTTGACCGTCGTTTTGGTGATTGGCGGGGTGGTCGCTTTGGCCTTCTTTTGGTTCCACCACCGGCGATCCAAGCAAGTGCTCGAGGAGTTGGACGAGGCGCCCATGACCGTGCTGCCGCCGATTCCGACCTTAATGAACGCCGCCGACAAAGAGATCGACGATTCCGGGCTTCGATCGGACGCCGAATTGCAATTTGAGGACGAGCAGACGAAAATTAAGTCCGAAGACAAGACGGCGAGCGAACAACTGGGAGGGGATTAGGCAGGGAGACCAGTCGATCGCGGGCCGCGCGCCGGATCCGTCGGCTGCCGACAACATTTTGTGCCGCGCGCTCGATGAATCGCGTTCCTTTTTTCTCAAGATACAAGAGCGCCAATGGACCAACGTCTCGAACGCTTGAAAGCGATTACCCGCAGGCATTTCTTCGAGCGATCCGCCACCGGGATCGGTACGATCGCGCTCGCCTCGCTGGCAAACGAGCAACTGCTGGCTGAGGACCAAGCCATTCCCGCTCCCGATACGCCTTCTGGTCGTTCCCGGCAGGCAGAGGGTCCGCTAGCCCCTCGCGCGCCGCATTTTCAGGCGCGGGCGAAGCGGGTGATTTACATTCACATGGCCGGCTCCCCGTCCCAGCTGGACTTGTTCGACCACAAACCCAAGTTGGCGGAGCTAAACGGTCAGCCTTGCCCGGAATCGCTGTTTAAGAAGGAGCGATTTGCCTTTATCAAAGGAGTGCCCAAGATGTTGGGTTC
>JALHPA010000026.1 GCA_022842745.1 Pirellulales bacterium | reverse complement strand
CGGGCGATTTCGTAGGGTCCGATTCGGCCCAGCATCGCTGGGTCGTCGGTGGGACCGAGGAAATGCAACGGCGACGAAGCCAGTGGCGATTCCTCATCATCGACCGGGCCGTCGGACGGCGCCGAGGCTATCGGCGTTTCGATCGCCACCGGCTCATCGGGACTCAAAAAGTTCTTGGCGTCGAGCCAGGCCGATCTTGGCCCGGCCGAATTTTCGAGCGCGAATTGGCACGCGCGGCAATCGTCCAGGTGCCGGACCAGCGTCCCCTCCTCGTCGAGAGACGATTCCCCCGCCAGGAACCGCTCGATCAAACGGGCATCGCAAGTAGGTGGGGGAAAAATCATGCCGGGTCTCCTGCACAGTCGTCTTCGTCTTGCCAGCGTAAGGCTTCTCGCCGCAATCGGGCCAGGATTCGGCTGCGGGCAGCGTAGACCGCGCCGATCGATAGTTGCAGTTCGTCCGCGACAGCCGGAATCGGGCGTCCCTCGACGGCGGTCCGCCAAAATGCCTGCCAGGTTTGCGGTTGCACCTCGGTGCGAATCAGCTCAGCGGAACGTTGGAATACGGCGCGGCGGTATTCGGCGTCTAGCGCGTCGTTCTCAGCGTTGTTCGATTCGGGGTAACTGGCCAAAAGATCAATCCGATCGGTCCCTCCGGCGCCGTGCGTTCCGAGCTTTTTTCGCGTGAGAGCATTGATTGTCAGGTTCCTGGCAATCCGGTACAGCCACGCCCGGAACTGCCCGCGCCCGGTCCCCGGCTCATACCGGTCGATGGCCCGCGCCACGGCCGCCAGCACATCCTGCGATAAATCCATCGCGTCGGCCGGTTGCAATCCCATCCGCTGCCCATAGCGCTGTACGGCCGGCTCGTACAAACCGACGAATTCCTCCCAAGCACGGGAGTCGCCGGCATCCCGCAATCGCAGGAGCAGGGTTTCTCGCGTGTCAGGCAATTGGCTCATCCGGTTTCCTCCTCAGAGAAATACCCGCGCCGCCGCAAATTCTGACGCGCCCCGCGAAAAGAATACAGAAAAATCCCGTCCGACCGGGAATCCGAGCAAACGAAGACCGCGTCGCCAGCGTTGCGGAAAGACTACGAGCGCGAACCGGCCGTGCTGGTTGGCCTATGGAGCGGCACATTGGCCTTACGAACGGCGCTTGCCCCGTTTGGGGCCGGACGATTTCTTCCGTCCCACCGCCGGGCGTTTCCCCGGCGCGCCCGCTCCGCTCGATTTGCTCCCTCCGGGCCGCCGGCGGTGGTCCACGACTCGGAAGTCCAGCTCGCGGCGATCGATGTCTACCCGCACCACGGTCACCCGCACGAAATCCCCCAGGCGATACACATTGTTCGCGCGGCGGCCGGTCAGGGTGTGCGAGCGGCGATCGTAATGGTAGTAGTCGTCCGCCAGAGACGTGACATGGACCAACCCTTCCGCCGGAAGCTGGATGCCTTGCGCGAACAGGCCGAATTCCTCGACTCCGGTCACCACCGCGTCCAACTCCATGCCGATTTTTTCGCTCAGGAAGTGTAGCAGTTTGAGCTTGGTCAGCTCCCGCTCGGCGGCCTCGGCCCGCCGTTCCCGATCGGAGCAATGTTCGCCCAGCGCCACCAGTTCGGCCATGTCCGCGGTCCCCTTTTTCCCCGCCAGGAAGGCATCGATCAGCCGGTGGATCGTCAGGTCGGGGTAGCGGCGGATAGGGGAGGTGAAATGGCAGTAGAAAGTACTCGCCAACGCGTAGTGCCCTTGCTCCTCGGGGCTATAGACCGCCCGCTGCAGGCTGCGCAGTAAAGCGTAGTTGACGGCATGCTGCTCGGGCTTCCCCTCCACCAGCTTCAACAGCCGCTGGAGTTCAAAACGGCTCTCCAGGCTCTCCGTCTGATAGCCCAATTCCGCAACGAATTCCCCCAGCGCTTTTAGCTTGCGCGGGTCGGGATCGGCATGCACCCGCCGCAAGAACAGGTAGCCGGCGCGGCTCAGCACTTCCGCCACGGCTTCGTTGGCGGCCAGCATGAACTCCTCAATGATTTGGTGGCTTTCGGTGTTCTCGGCCACGTGCGCCCCGACCACCCGCCCCTGGCGATCGAGGTCGACTTTCACTTCCTTCATGGTCAGTTCCAGCGCCCCGCGAGTGAATCTGCGGGAGCGCAACAGCATGGCCAGTTCGTGCATATCGGCCAGCAGCCGGTGGACCTCCGGCGTCAGCTTCTCTTGCCACGCCTTCCGATGCGCCAGAAAGTCGTCCACCTCCTCGTAGGTGAATCGCCGCGCGCTGCGAATGGCCGCCGAATGCACATCCACTCCCACCACCACGCCTTCCGCGGTCATTTCGATGAACGCGGTTTTCGTATAGCGGACCTTGTGGGGCTGCAAACTGGCAAGATTATTGGAAATGATCTCCGGCAGCATCGGGATCACCCGGTCCGGGAGGTAAACGCTCGTCCCGCGCGAAAGCGCCTCGCGGTCCAACGCCGTTTTGGCCGGCACGAAGTGCGACACGTCGGCGATATGGACCCCCAGCCGCCAATGCCCGTTATCCAGCCGGGACAGCGAAATCGCGTCGTCGAAATCCCGCGAGTCGACCGGATCGATCGTGATCGTGGTTTCCCCCGTCAGGTCCACGCGCTTGCCGCCGATCGATTCGTCGAAGGCTTCCGCCTGCCGGCGCGCGGACTCCAACGCGTCTTCGGCAAAATCCTCAGGCAGGTTGTATTCGCGAATGATGGATAGCGTGTCCACGCCGGGATCCCCGCGCGGACCCAGCACCTCGGTAATCACCCCTTCCCCGTCCTGGTATTGCGACGGGAACCGCACCATCTCGAACACCACTTTGTCATCCGGCTGGGCGTTCTTGGCCCCGGGATCCCCCACCTGAATCGCGCGCGAGAAAACCGTCCCATCGGTCTGTACAAACGCGCTTCCGGCCGACTCAAAATACGTCCCCACGAACTGGTGCGTTTGCCGTTCGAGGACTTCGATGATTTCTCCCTGCGGATTCACTCGCCGCGCGTCGCGCTGCTTCCCCAGCCGCACCAGCACCGTGTCCCCGGTTGCCGCATCCATGGTCGCGTCGGCGGGAATGTAAATGTCCTGCTTGCGATCCCCGCCTGGAGGCATATCGCTTCGGCGTACAAAGCCGTGCCCGGCCTGCGCCCGCCGGAAAACGCCCGCCACTCGGTTTGCCGCCGGGGTCTTGGCGATTCCCTTATTGGGGGCGTTCGATTCGCCATCGGCCGCTCCCGTTGCGTCCGCGGGAGGAGATCCGACCGGTCCGACGAGGTGATTTGAGCCGTACGTCAGCTTTCCCTGTTTGACCAGCAGTTTAATCGCCTTTTTAAGCTCGCGCAGCCGATCCTCGTCCAGCCGCAACTGCTTGGCGATGATCCGGGGTTTCACCGGTTGATAGTTTGCGCCGTGGACGTGCGCGAGGACGACATTTGCCAGATCGGACATGGAACAGACGCTCGCGGAGAAAGGATGTCGACGCTTAGGGCCGCCGCAGCGGGCTGACTGCCGGCTCGCCGGACCCTTTGAACAGCTTGCGCCCCAGATTTGGATGGAACTGCGTCCACGAACTGTCCACGTTCGCGTCGTCGCGGATCAATTGCTCGAAGTTGTGCAGCTTGGCGTCCAGATTGTCGAGATGGTGCAAGGCGATCGCCTCCAGCGTCATCGGCAGTTTCGGAGCGCCGTACTGGTACTCCCCGTGATGGCTCACGATCATGTGCTTCAGCCGCAGCACGCTCTCCGGCGGAAATTCCTCGCCCGACAGCGCTTCCGCCTGCCGCACTTTTTCGTCCAGCATGCCGATCGCAATCACCACGTGGCCCAGCAACTGCCCAGCGTCGGTATAGAAAAAGCCCTTTTCGCTGCTCAGCTCCTCGATCTTTCCCATGTCGTGGACGAAGGCCCCCATGAGCAGCAAATCGGAATCCACCGCCGGGTAGCGGTCGGAGATCCGAGTGACCAGTTCCATCACGTTGACCACGTGCTCGAGCAACCCGCCGGGGTAGGCGTGATGATTCTTGATTCCAGCCGGCGACCGGGAAAACCGCCGCATGAATTCATCGTCCGCCAGGAAGCACTCGGCAAGGTTCCGCAGGCCGAGATCCCCCATCCCCCGCAACAGCTCCGCCAACCGCAACGCCAGCCGATCGATATCCGCCGGGGTCAGGCAGGCGAAGTCGTCGAACTCGACTTCGTCCGCTCGCGCTTTGCAAATGTTGGTGACGATCAACTGCATCGTCCCCTGGTAGAGCTGCGAGGTGCCCTCCACGCGGACAAAATCCCCATCCTCGAACGACCGGTAGTCGGCGTCGTCGGCGTTCCACATGCGGCCGCTCACCGATCCGGAGCGATCCGACAGCTCGACTTGCAGGTACAGATTTCCGTTCCGATTGGGACGTAACTGCTTCTGGTTGGCCAAGAATACTTGGTCGACTGGCTCCTGATTGGCCAATTCATTTACGAATCGTCGGGGCATGAGGCGTGCTAGCAAAAAACCCCAGGTGGGCGGTTGCAGTTTCGGTACTCTGCGATTCTAGGGGGCTGGGGTAAGCGTCACAAGGGCGTGGGAGTTGTCTTGGGAACCAAGGCGGATGCTTGAGGGTCAACCCCCGTCTGTATTTCAGTTGCGCAGCCGGAACGGACGATTTCATTTTCGGCGGCCGGGCGGGGCGTCCAAAAGATGGCGGCCAGCCTGCTCTCGGCCAACGGTCAATCGGCCGACCGAAAGGGCGCGCGGTCGCCGACCCATCGGAAGCTCGATTCGGGGCTTCGTTTTCCAGGCGGAGTACGGCATGCTGCGGTCCACTACCCCGCGAGACGATCGGCGGCGGAGGGCGCTTTCAGACGTGGCGTCAGTGTCCGCCGTGCCGCCTGTTGCGCGCAAAGGAGCAACGCCCCGTCCCGCCGATGCCTATACCGCTGCGGCCAGAAGAGAAAACCAGCTTGGCTGGATCGACCTGGTCCCCCATCGACACCGGGGTCTGGCGGCTTGGCTGGGAATCGGGGCGGGCATCATCGGGACGGAAATATGGCTGTTTGCCGCCAGCCGGACGTGGGCGATCGAAGGGGCGATCGACGCCTTTTCGTTGACCTCGCGGCAGAGTCTGGCCGCCTGGACCGGTTCGCTGATCCTGGCTCTGGCAACGGGGTTGTCGCTCTTGATCTACAGCCTGCGCCGCAACAAGCTGGACGACTATCGCGGCCGATACCGGGTTTGGCTCAGCGCCGCGGCTACCTGGCTCGTGTTGAGCCTGAATGCCGCCGCCCCCACTCAGGAACCGCTTCGAGCAGCGCTGGCCGAGGCGACGGGCCGCGTGGGTTGGCGCGACGGAGCGCTGTGGTGGATGATTCCGGCCGGGGTGTGGATGGGACTCTTGATCGTGCGGCTGGGGTTGGAAACCCGCGCCTGCCGGACGGCATGCGGGGCGGTGGCTGGCGCCAGCGGGTGTTGGATCGCGGCGCTGTTGATCGAATACATTCCGGTTCCGGTGAGCGAGTTCCAATTCGAGCTTTTGGTCGGGGGGCTTCGGCTCGCGGGCTATTGGCTATTGTGGTTTGGCTTGTTGGCATTCGCGCGGCACGTCGTTTTGGACGCCAACGGAGAATTGGCGCCGCGCCGCGGCCGCACCCGCCGCCGCCATTCGCCCCCCGCCGCGGACGAACCGGAAGTGGACGGTCCCGCGGTCGAAGAGGGGGAGACGAGAAGTCGAATTGACCCGCCGCACGTACCCGCCAGTTCCGCGGCGACTCCGCTTGAGGAAGCCAAACCGCTCAGTCGGCCCCCAGTGGCGCCGCCCACGCGAGGCCAGTCAGCCCCACCCCTGCCACAGCGCGGTGGGAGCGAGACTTCCCTCGCCAGCCAAGCCAGCAAACCGGCGCCTGTCGTGCGCAGCGCGCCCGCCGCCGTTGCGGTTGCGACGTCGCGGACAGCCAATTCGCCGGTTCAAGATCGCGACGAGAGCGATCCGCAAGACCGTAAGCTCAGCCGCGCGGAGCGCAAAAAACTCCGCCGGTCGCGCGATCGACTGGACGACTAAGCGCTGCTCCTCGAGCGTGGGACTAAAACGGTCAGAGCGTCGTCCAGCCCATGTGAATGGCGAATTTCATCGGCCACGGCAGCGTCCAGGGGTTCCACGTCGGCGTACTGGCCGACAAGACCGACAATCCCAGCAACACATACCCCACGATCCGCCAGGCGCGGCTCTTCGACGCGGCGTCGGCGGCAGGCGTGGCGGCGACCAACCACAGAGGCGCCAGCCAAAACACCCAGCGAAACGCGCTGGTCATTCCCCCATAATTTCGCTGCCCCTGATCGCGAGTGAGGTAGAAGACGAGGCAAACAATCGTCAGCGTGGCGATGAATAGGGCCAATTCTCGCCCCCCTCGAACGCCATTCCGCCATAGTAGATAAGTCCCGGGAATTGCCAGCAGCCACAACGGCGTCAGCGAAAAGATGCCGTGGTGGCCCACCAGGACATGCACAGCGTACCAGGCGGGATCTTTCTCGCCGACGTCGATTCCCTTCGGGTTGCGCCAATAGCTTTCGATCCGCTTGCCGTCGCTTTTGCGGATGTAGCTGTAGTCGTACCAATTCTCTCGTTCTTCGACGCTCGGACGTTCCGCTTTTTGCTCGACGATCCCCCCGCCAAACGCATAAGGCGGAATCCAGGTGCTGTGAGCCAAATAGTTGGTGAAAAAGAAAGCAGCCGCCACCAAACCAACGGAGGGCGTGAAGTACATCAAGGTGGGTCGAGGGAACCGAACCAATAACCCAAGGCCCAACAGCCCCAGAAACGATAGCGCAGGCAACTCGTTCGCCGCGGCGAAGGCGGCGGCAAGTCCCGCCAGGATAAAATAACGCTTCCGCGTTTCGCCGTCGGACCAAATGCGCACGGTCGCGTACAGGGCCACGGCGACGCACACCGCCGCGTGTAGGTGGTTATTCAGCGTGATGACGAACGTCGTCAGATAAGTCCCAAAACACGCGCCCGCAAACACCAGCATCCGGCCCCAATCGGTCCCTCCGAATCGCTCGACGAGTCGGCTGACAAGCCACAAATAGAGGGCGAACGGGACCACATTCAGGGTCCAAAGCATGAACCGCCCGATCTCGAACGGGTGGGTTCCCAGCGTCTTCCCGGTCAGTTGGTGAATCAACCAATATTCCGCGGCATACAGCGTCGCCAACAGCGGCGGCTTGCTCGAATACAAGTGCAGCTCCCCGTCCCGCCCCCGGTGCTGCACCATGTCGATCGTGTCCCAATTCGGCTCCTGCACGATCTCGTCGATCTCGTAGGTGCCTCGCTCGACCAACGCCCGGACCGTACACCACCGGCTCCGATCGTTGCCGCTGAGAAACGGCCGCTGTTTGGCTGCCTGCGCCCGGATGCGGGCTCGCTCGGCCGGTTCGTCGATCGTCTCTCCGCTGGCCGTCAGCTTGGCCTTGCGCTTGGCGAATTGTTCCTCGACAAGCCGGTCTTCGAGCCGGATCATGTCGATCGAATTCACCGCCAACACCCGGCCAGTGGCCCCCCCCACCGCAACCGCGATCAGGAGCCAGTACAGTCCTTTCCTCGCGGCGCATGACATGTTCTGGCCCGTTGGCCCTCCCCCCGCGGGCAACTCGCCCTGGTCGCTGTCGTGGTTCATGCTCCGCCAATCTGAAAGAATAACTCGGGCTCTCGCCCCGCCGGATACCGGTTCCACATACCGACGGTGGTCATACTGCCTGCGCGCCCCGGTCCCGATCGCCCCCCCCCTGGGTGCGCTCGGCAATGCTGTACGTCTGCTCGTCGCACCCGGACCGCGCGGTAATCAACTCCGCCAAAAAACCGATGGACAACAGTTGCCCTCCGAACAACAACGCCCCCATCGAATAGACGACGGCCGGGCGCTGGTGCAGCGGGGCCAGATTCAAATCCGGTCGGAGCTGGGCCACCATCCAATAAATCCCCAGATAGGTCAAGCCTGCCAGGCCGCAGGCGAACGAAATCAGGCCAACCGTCCCCAGCAAGTGTTGCGGCCGCTGCCCGAACCCGGTGAGGAACTTTACGGTCATCAGATCCAGGAAACCCTTGACGAAGCGGCGAAATCCGTATTTCGAGCGGCCGAATTTCCGCGCCCGGTGGTGGATCACCAGCTCCCCCACCTTGAAACCCCGCGCATGCGCCAGCACCGGAACGAATCGATGCAGCTCGCCGTACAACCGCACTTCGTCAAACACCTCCCGCCGGTAGGATTTCATTCCGCAGTTGTGGTCGTGCAGCTTGACTCCGGTGAGCCAGCTTACCATCCAGTTGAAGGCCCGCGATGGCAACACCTTGTGCCACGGGTCGTGCCGGACTTGCTTGTAACCGCTCACGACGTCCAGATCGTTTGCCATGGCGGCGAGGAACCGGGGGATCTCCAAAGGATCGTCCTGCAGGTCGGCGTCCAAGGTTACGATCAACTCGCCGCGGGCCGCGTGAAAACCGGCAGACAAGGCCGCCGCTTTGCCAAAGTTCCGGCGAAACCGCAGCCCTCGTACCCGCGGGTCGATCTGGGCGAGTTTTTGGATTTCACGCCACGATCCGTCCGTCGATCCGTCGTCGATCAATACGATGTCGAGATCGTAGCCGTTCGTTCTCGCCACGGCGGACAGCTCGGAGTGCAGTTCCGCCAGACTTTCCGCCTCGTCAAAAACCGGAATCACGATCGACAGCATGATACGAACCGCCAGCAGGGTAATGGCGCGGCTGTGGGGTGGAGGTCAACCGCGGAGGGACTGTATTAGCTTACTTGAATCGTGGCCGCGTTAGAATCGCTGGCCTCAATCCGGCCTCGATCCACATTATCGCCCCATTCACGCACGGTTTTTTTCACATGGTCTCCGAATTTCCCGCTCGCTTGCCGTCGACCCCGTACTATGCCGTCATTTTTTCATCCTTGCGGACCGGGATGGAACCGGCCGAGTACGCCCAGACCGCCGACCGCATGCTGGAGCTTGCATCGCAGTCGCCGGGGTTCTTGGGAGTCGAAAGCGTCCGCGACGCCGACGGCTGCGGGATTACCGTCTCCTACTGGGCCACGCCCGAATCGATCGAGGCCTGGCGTTTACACGTCGAACACCTCCAGGCCCAGGCGTCGGGCCGAAACCGCTGGTACGAGCGGTTCGCGCTCCGGGTGGCGGAGGTATTTCGGGCTTCCAGTCTGCCTGTTTCCTGACGGACTGCGGGATTTTTTCCAAGGATTTTACCACCGCGCCACCAGATTGCCGCTCAGTCGCCGCACCAACCGCTTCATTTCCAACACGCTCAAAGTCGCCAGCACTGGCCCGGCTGCGACTCCACAGCCAGCGATAACGTGGTCGACGGTGACCGGGTCGGTCGGTATCGCCCCGAGGATTTGCTGCTCCAGCTCGTTTAGCGCCAATTCGGCCGGATGGCGCACCGTTTGACCATCGCCCATCGGCGTGGCTTCCACCAGCGGGCCCAGTTCTTCGAGCACGTCGTCGACGCTTTCCACCAGCTTGGCGCCGTCGCGGATCAACTGGTGACATCCTTGCGACAAACGGCTATCGACCCGCCCCGGCACGGCAAATACCTCGCGACCTTGCTCGGTCGCGTGCCGCGCGCTAATCAACGCGCCCGATCTCGATGCAGCCTCAACAACAATCACCCCCAGGGACAATCCGCTAATAATCCGATTCCGCTGGGGGAAGGCGCCGCTGAACGGTTCAGCGCGGGGGGCTGCTTCGCTCAAAAGCGCCCCGTGGCGCGCGACTTCGTCCGCCAGGTCCTTGTGTTCCGGCGGGTACACGTTGAGCACGCCCGAGCCGAGCACGGCGAGGGTTCTTCCGCCGGCGGCCAGCGCCCCCCGGTGTGCGGCGCCATCGATTCCCCGGGCCAGACCACTCACCACGGTCAGTCCCGCGCGGGCCAATCCGCCTGCCAGCCGTTCGGCCTGCGTCAACCCATAGTGAGAGGCATGCCGGGAGCCGACAATCGCAATCGACAGCGCATCCCGCGGTTCCAACCTCCCGCGGACAAACAAGACCCCCGGCGGATCGACGATTTCCTTCAGCAGGCGGGGATATTCGGCCGCGCCATCCAGCAGCGTGTCGACGCCCTCCGCGCGACACAGTTCAAGTTGCCCCTCCGCGTCAATCTCGTCGCGTGCCGCGACGATGGCCCGGCTGATTTTCTGCCCGATGCCTGGCACTTCGCGCAAATCGCTTGGCGCGGCCGCCAAGACGGCCGCGGCCGACCCGAAGCGTTCCAGAAGCAGCTTCCGCAAGCGGGGCCCCACTCCAGACACCAACGACAACGTCACCGCCGCCAACAAATCGGGTCGATCGACGCCGGTACGCCCAGCCTGGTCAACCCCTTGGTCCGACTCGGACACCGATTTGGCGCCAGGTAGTGTCAAGTTGTTGGCTGGGAAGGCGGAAAGATGGATATTAACGTGCCAATTGCGGAATATCGACGTTTCCGCATGAATCGCCGATACGGCGGCGCTTGCCTTCCGGTCGGCGGATGCCAAGGATTCTAGAGGTCCCGCAGGCCGCATTCCACCCCAGCGAGCGGATTGCGTTCGGCCTGCGTCCGCTTATGATCGAGGCAGATTTGGCCCTGCGGCTTTGCCCCAGGCAGAAAAATCTACAATGCCACGGCCCGTCGCAGATCGGTTTGTGCCGTGGATTACCGAATAGAGCGGTCCTTCGTGTGAACGGATTCCTGCCCCAATCCTAGTAACCGGGGACCGCTCTTCTTTTTTTTGGGCGGCGACGCTTGCTGGAAGGCCGTGCTTGCGGGCCCAAGTCCGATCCGGATCAGTGACGCGCGGCTTCCAGCGACATCACGGTCTGGACCAACTCAGCCAGCGAGTTCACCTGCATCTTTTTCATAATCGTGGCACGCCGTAATTCCACCGTGCGCAGGCCGATATCCAATTCGGTGGCGATCGACTTGTTTGGTATGCCCGCCATCAGACGATCCAGTACCTGCCGGTCGGACTCGGTGAGGGTGGCGAACCGCGCGGCGATCTCAGTCTGGCGGGAGTGCAGCGCCGCATTCCGCGACTCTCGATCGAGCGCGGCCCGAATTCCTTCCCACAAATCCTGATCCCCGCACGGCTTTTCCAGAAACGTCACCGCCCCGGCGCGCATCGCCTGGACCGCCAGCGGAACGTCGGGAAAACCGGTAATGATGACCACCGGCAACGTCGAATGTTCGGCGTTGAGCCGTTCGAGCATCTGCAGGCCGCTCATTCCCGGCATCCGCATATCGGCGACCACGCAGCCGCGCCCATGCCGCTCGTCGCTCGCCAAAAAGTCCTCGGCCGAGGCGAATCCCCGCGCGTCCAATCCGTTCGAGCGGACCAGCGCGATGACGGAAGCGCGAGCGGCGCTATCGTCGTCGACAACAAAGACAACCGGTTTGGATTCCATAATCAGGTCCTTTCGGTAGGAAGCGTGAACAACATCGAAAGCCCGCCCCCTGGATTGGGTTCGGCCCGCAGTCGGCCGCCGTGCGCCTCGACGATGGAACGGCTTATAGCTAATCCCATGCCCATCCCCGTGGGCTTTGTGGTAAAGAAGGCGTCAAAAAGGCGAGGCACTATCTCGGGATCGACCTTCGCCCCGCGATCCACGACTGCCAATTCGATCGATCCGTCCAAGCGGCGGCTATGGA
>JALHPA010000025.1 GCA_022842745.1 Pirellulales bacterium | reverse complement strand
GGCCAACGCCTGATTGGCGGATGCCGCAATAGAATCCGCAGGCCGCAAGCTCAAGGAAAGAAGCGTCTCGCAAGCCAGCGTTACCAGATACAGCAACATGAGTTGTCCCAGGAACCCGTGCTGGGACAGAAAACCGCGTTGGGCCGTGATGTAGAGGCCGGCCGCCAGCGGGACTCCCATGCGAATCAGCATTCCGCCGAGCAACGCCGACACCGCCGAGGCCGTGCCCCCGCGAGCGGTGAGGACCAGCGCGATCGAGGCGCTGACGCCACAGAGGGCGGCCGCTACCGCGGTCGATCCCCAGGCGCCCGGTCCAAACCGGCCGACATTCCACCAGGCGACCAGCAGATAAGCGGCGCCCACCGCGAGGGCCAGGAGGGCGCACGCGGCCGGTAACCCCAAGCGAGGCAGAGCGAACCGAATCGGCAAGCTGGTGCGTGCTAATTGCGTCACGACGGCTTCTGGACCCCTCAACTCATCATCTTGCTACTGAACCGCGTCGACCCACCGAAAACCGGACCCACCTGCTCAATCCGCGGGTTCGTCATGCCGGGGTTTGTCGGGCGGTTTTTTGGATTGGTACTTCTTGGCGGACGACGATCCGGCGCCCGTCATCCGCAACAAATGCCACATGCCCCCCGTCAAACCGATCGCAAATCCGACCAACCCGAGATAACCCGTGCCCCACCGGCGGTCCAACCACTGCCCTGCGAGCCCGGGCAATACCATCTCCAAGGAGACGGTCGTAATACGCGAGACCCACTCGGCAGCCAGCGCCAACGGCGATTTTCCCTGGTTGGCTGGCATGATTCGCGCCAAAGGAACCGGGTTCCAGGCCCGCGAACTGCTTGTAAGTGTCTTTCAGATAGGGATTTGGGTTGATCCTTGGACACCGTAAAGGACGGCGTCCACATTAACTCCCCCGCTGAAAACGGTACTGTAATTGACATTCTTCCAAGCTGTCAATCAGGTCCACGGGATAATTCGTGATTTTTTTCCCAAAGTCGGGGCAGCCGATCTAAGCCTATGCCGGGCAGGGAATTCTGACCGTTCTAGCAAGCCTTGACTGGGAATGGCATGGCACGAGAACCCCCGTTCGCAAACGAGGGGTTGCTCGCAGGGTGCGGGAAGGAGACCCGAAGGGCGAAACCGTCGTGCCAACAAGTTTTTGGACGATTATTGTAAACTATTTATGTCATTGCCTTTACAGTTTAAGGCGTAGCCGTTCGGGGGGGCGGAATCGGCGGCTATTTCGTTGCATTTTTTCGGTATTTCGTTTAAACTCGCGTTGATGCGAATAACTCCACTTTGCAGTGGAGTGGTCCGCACCTTGGAGGGGGAGATGACCCACCCGAACGAACGGGTGTGGGTGATTAGTGGGTTGCCTGTTTTGGGGGTGGCCCATTGAAGGAGCTTCGCTTGTCGCCATTCCGCGGCAGGCAGCAGTACTGGCTGGTGGATCGTTCAGGACGTTTCAGACCCGTCTTGCTCGGAAGGCCTGGGAGTGCCCCGAGCGGAGGCGAATGCGATGGGTTGACGATATTTGGTCCATGGATGGCTCTCTCGGTTGATCGGGTTCGGTTTGCATAAATCGAACGAAGTGGAGGGAAATCCCGGACAATGACCGCTTCATCCTTGCGATCCTATACGCTTAAGGACTTGGCCCGGCTGGCTCAACGGCATGGGGTCCATGGCTGGAAATCAATGCGGAAGGATGAGTTGGTTCGCGCGTTGATCCGGGCCGTAAAGCGAAAATCCGCAGTCGCCGGTTCGCGATCCAAAACGGCTCGCCCGCCAACGGCGACCCCGTCGGGCACCCGCCGCGCACCACCCGGTCGACTTGGAACCGGTCAGCGTCCAGTTGGCGCGCAGCGTCCAACTGCCGCCCAGCGCCCAATTGCCGCCCAGCGTCCGGGTACGGCCGCTGGCTCGACAGTCAAACAGAATGGACACGCAAACAAGGTCAGAATTCTGGAAAGTAGCCCAACCGTGGCAAAGCGCCGTCCAGCGCGGCCCCTTGCGGCCGGCCCGCTGAAATCGGATCGGCGGAGCAAACCAGCCAGCCGGCCGATGAACGGCAGGGGAAGCGCTAAACCGGTCTTGAAGGCCGCCGCGCCGAACCCGCTGGTCGCGAAACGCATTGAAGCGGCCAAGAACAAAATCAATCGGATCAAGAACCTATCGGTCGAGGGTTCTTCGAACGGTAGCTCTTCCACCGGCAACTCGTCGAACGGCAAGTCCGCGGGGACGCCGGTCAAGGACCGGTTGGTCGTGATGGTCCGGGGACCGTTCTGGTTGCACGCCTGTTGGCAACTCTCGGCCCAGAGCATCGTTCGAGCGCAATCGGCGATGGGTCAAGAGTGGCATTCGGCCCGGCCGGTGCTGCGGCTGTTGTACGTCCACAACGCCGGGACGAGCACATCGTCGGAGCGGGTCAGCCGCGATATCGCAATCCACGGCGGGGTGCAGGATTGGTACATCGACGTCAACGACCCGCCGCAGACGTATCGCCTCGAAATCGGCTACTTGTCGAATGGCGGCCGGTTTTATGCCTTGGCGCGGAGCAACCTGGTCTCCACGCCTGCGGCGGCTTCGGGCGATACGTTGGACGCCCACTGGGCGGACGTGGCCGACGACTGCGAGCGGATTTATGCCATGAGCGGCGGGTACTCGCACGACGGAGGCCCGACCGAACTACAGGAGTTGTTTGAAGAGCGTTTGCGGCGGCCGATGGGCAACCCGGCGGTGCGAAACGGCGGCGCGGCCGACGGCCTGGCGCCGCGGGAACCTAGCTTCCGGTTCGATATCGATGCAGAGATCATTCTGCACGGTACCACCCACAGCGGAGCATACGTTACGCTGCAAGGGGAACCCCTGAAGGTTCAACCCGACGGCAGTTTTCGCGTGCGGCTGGATTTGCCGAACCGGCGGCAAGTCATTCCGATCGTGGCTTGCTCGCGAGACGGAGTGGAGCAGCGAACGGTGGTGATGGCGGTCGAGCGCAACACCAAAGTCATGGAACCCGTGACCCGCGACGGCGGTGAGTGAACCGCCAAAACGGTCCAGCCGCTATTTCAACCGCGTCTGGCCTCATTGCGGCCGGTCCAATAACGGTTTGTACGATTGCGGCTTTTCCGATTGCGGCTAACCCGATACAGCCGCAATTGGGCTGCATCGCGTATCTCGGTTTATCTTGCGACCCCCCGATCCGCGGGCTGCTATGGGAATGGTCATCAGGTCATTCCGGCCTTAGAATTCACCTTCTGTGGTGTTATTCTCGCCATTCGGACTCGCCCGTGTCGAAGGACATCTCCTCCATACTTTCCGGCTGGCCGTTCGATCCGGAAAGCAATTCCGCGCGAATCGTCCGGGGAGACGACGGCGAGGAAAAGCTGCAGGTGCGGCTCGACCTGGGTCTATTGCAGATGGATTTTCATGGTCGTCCGGACGGCGAACGGCCGGAGGGGGCGGAATCTTGGCTGGAGTGGTACGAACAGCGCCAGCGCGAACATGACGCGGCTCATCCGGATGGCCCCCCTTTCTTGCTCGAAGGGACCGATTGCGCTCGGCTGTTGTCGGAAGGGGTGCAATACTACCACCGGTACCTCGGTTTTTGGCAGGTCCGGCGCTACGAACTGTGTGCCCGCGACACGAAACGGAATTTGCGCCTGTTTGCTTTCGTGCGCGAGCACGCGCGGCGGGAGGCGGACAAAATTCAATTCGACCAATGGCGTCCCTACGTGACGATGATGCACACGAAGTCGGTGGCGGCGCCGCTGGTCGAGCTGCGGCAGTCGGACGCCGCGATGGCCGTGATCGAGGCGGGGATCGCGGCGATTGAACAGTTCCTGGTCGACTACGAGCAGACCCACCGCAAGGACCAGTGCTTCGAGCTGCTACATTTGCAGGCCTGGCTGGCGGAAGTTCGTGCTAGTCGGCGGCAGGGAGCGGCTGTGCCCGAGCATGAACCGATCGACCGGCCAATCGATCGACTGGCGGCTCTGCGCGTGGCGTTGGCCACCGCGGTGGCCGAAGAGCGGTTTGAAGATGCAGCCCGGCTGCGGGACGAAATCCGACTGGCGGGAGAGTCAAGCTGATGTCGCTCACACCCGAGAGAATTGACTCGCTTTTGGCCGCCGTGCGGGAGCTGGAAAGCTGCATAGTGGCGTTCTCCGGCGGGGTGGATAGCGCGGTCGTCGCCAAGGCGGCGCGGTTGGCGCTGGGAGATCGGGCGCTCGCGGTGACTGCCAACAGCGCGAGCCTCGCGGCGGGAGAGCTACAGGCTGCTCGGCAGGCAGCGGAGCAAATTGGGATTGCCCACCGGGTGCTTGAGACGAGCGAATTCGACAATCCCAGCTATACCAGCAATCCCGCGAATCGTTGCTATTTCTGCAAGACGGAATTGTACTCGCGGCTGGACGTGCTCTTGGACGAAGCGGGGTTCGCTTGGATCGCCAACGGGGCCAACAGCGACGACGCGGGGGACTTTCGCCCAGGAATGGCGGCCGCGCGCGAGCACCGCGTGCGCAGCCCGCTCTTGGAGTGCGGCTGGGACAAGGCCGCGGTTCGCGAATTGGCTCGCCAGTGGGGCCTGGCCGTGTGGGACAAACCCGCTTCGCCGTGTCTGTCCAGCCGGGTGGCCTATGGGGAGGCGGTGACGCCGGAGCGACTGGCCCGGATCGACGCGGCCGAACGCTTTTTACGCGGCTGCGGGCTGTCGCCGGTGCGGGTTCGTTATCACAAGGACGATCTGGCCCGAGTGGAGGTCCCGCTGGAAGCGGTCTCGCGGCTCGCCGCGGACGGCCTGCGGGAACGAGTGCTCGAAGAACTGAAGCGACTCGGCTTTCGGTACGTGACGCTGGACCTCGCCGGCTTCCGCTCGGGCAGCAACAACGACGCGCTGCCCCTCGTTTCGATCTCGCGGCTGACCGGGGGAGAGTGAGGCAAAGCGGTGGGGGTCAAAGTCCGCGGCCGGCGTCGCGGCCCGATTCCACCGAGCGAAACAGAAACGGCCGGCAGTTCCTGAGAACTGCCGGCCGCCCGGATCGGTTGCGAGCTCCAAACCTCGTGCTACCAATTGAAAGTCAATCCAGCAAATGCCCCGTGTAGGATCATGGAGCCGTTGCTGTCGATGTCCCGCCAGTCGTCTTCGGCCGCCAGGAATGGCGGAATCTGATCGTCGGCGAGGGCGACGCCGGTGATGGCGACCGCACGGTAGCCAAACTCTATGCCGCAATGGCGGCTGACTTGAAATTGCGTTCCGAGATCGATCTGGGCCAGGAACGACACGTCGGTCTTGCTGGCGTGCAGGTTAAAGGGATTGCCGGTCGAGGCAAAGGTGGCAACCGCGCCGTCGCCGCGAGTCAACTGGGTGTCAAAATTCATGTAGTTGGCGAACAGACCGACTTTGGGGGCGGCAAACACGAGCCAACTGGGGGTGATGAACCAGTCGGCTCGCCCGCCCAATTGTCCGCCCACCAGGTTGTTGTCCATGTCGAGGTTCAACGACGCCTGGTCCAATCCGGCATTGGCCCCGAAGACGCTCCCGCCCCGGACCGAAGTGAACTGCAACATCTCTTCCAAGCGGAAGTAGCGCACACCGGCCAGGTAGCTCAGTCGGACCGGGCCGTTGACGTTGTATCCTCCCAGGGGGTAGTTCAAGAAGTTGATTTCGACGTTGTGGAAATTGTCCTCGCGACGCAAGCGGTGTTCGGAGGCGTTGTCGAAGATCAGGGAGGCCGGCGAGCCGGGCGCCACGATGTCGACGAAGCCCAGGTCGATCGGCGTGCTGAGTTGGTTGGTCGGACTGAGCCGACTGTCGTTTCCGGTCATTCCCCACACGCCCCAGTAGGTCGCTTCCCAGGCGCACGTGCAGCCGCAGCCGATGAAGCTGCCGAAGCGGACTTCGGCCCCGCCGGCCCAGTCGGCGCCGGGGAAGTACATCAACTGGTTGGGATTGTTTCCTGTCTCATAAGTGGTCCACATCTTGTTCGATCGGTCGCGGGTCATGACCAGACCGCCGACATAACCGAACCAGCGCGGGCAGCAGGTGGGAAGGCAGACGTCGGCACAGCCTTCGCAATTGCCGCACCCTTGAATGGCTTGTTCAAAATCGCCCCCTGGCTCGGGAGGGATCGGCGCGGCGGACGGATCGGCAGGGGTTGGGATTGCTGGAGCGCCGGGCGGTACGGATTCTTGCCGCACCGTCCTCGCGGAGATAGTGCTGGCGGGCGTGCCGTACGAAAATGCTCCGGGGGCCACCGCATAGCCGGTCGGCGGCGGCGATTCCTGCTGGGGCAGCAACGCCGGTGTAGCGAAGCGCCCCGTCATGGGGTAGCCGCCGGGCGTCGCCGCGACCGCCGCGGACGCCGCCAAGCCTCCCATCGCGAGCGCGACGGCCAGACTACGAACGTACTTCATCGTGAAACTCCTTTGCGAACGAGTAACTTCCATGCCTGCGCAGCGCTCGGACGCTACGCCAACCAAGGTGCAATTTGAGGGGAAACGAAGGAGCGGCGGAGGTCCGCGGCGTCGCGACGAGCGATCGCCATCCCCTGCCGGCGCCTTCCCAGTGGAAATCCGTTCCACACAGGCAGTCCGTTGCTCGAACAGGGAAAACATCGTCGCGCGCCGCGCCGCACCGCGCGGGTTTCCTTCCGGCGGCGGTCAATTTTTTCTCAAGCGACGCTCGAAAATCGTTTTCATCGGCCCTCCCGGAAAGCGATGCAGAAAGCCGCGCCTGAGTGCTTTGAGAACAACCGCTAGCTCTTAAGGCTGGCGCTGGCCCGGACCGCGAGCGGCAATTTGACTCGGGGGAGGGAGGGCGGCAAGAATATAGGCCCGCGCAACCCTCATGGGAGGAAATCGCGCGAGTGCAGAGTGTCCGAGGAACTGGCGGAGGACCGCTTCATTCCGCAATCTCGGCCAAGGGATCGGACGAATCAGGAACCAGGTAATGCGCATAGCCCCTATTGTTGGTCTGTTTTTGCTGGCGGCGACTCGCGTCTCGGCCGCCGATCGGTGGCCGGAGTTCCGCGGGCCGACGGCCGACGGCCATTCCCAGGCCAAGGGGCTGCCGCTGATTTGGAGCGAGCAGGAACACGTCCGGTGGAAGACTCCCATCCACGGCAAGGGGTGGTCTTCGCCGGTGGTGTGGGGCGATCAGATTTGGATGACGACGGCCCCGGTCGACGGCAAGGCGATGTACGCGGTGTGCGTGGACGCCAAATCCGGCGAAATCGTACACGACGTCAAACTCTGGGACGTGGAAAAGCCCGCCTTCTGCCATACGATGAACAGCTACGCCACGCCCACCCCGGCGATCGAGGAGGGGCGGGTGTACGTCCATTTCGGTACGCACGGCACAGCTTGCCTGGACACGAAAACCGGCGCGGTGCTGTGGAAGCGGCTGGATCTGCACTGCGACCACCACCGGGGAGCGGCGTCTTCGCCGGTGCTGTTTGAGAACCTGCTGATTGTCAACTTTGACGGATTTGACGTGCAGTTCGTCATTGCGCTCGACAAGCAAACCGGGGCCACGGTGTGGCAGAAGCCGCGGGATATCGAATACGAGAGCAACGACGGCGACCTGAAGAAGGCGTATTCCACCCCGCGGGTAATCGAGGCGGGGGGGAAGCTGCAACTGATTAACCCGAGCGCCGGGGCGACCGTTTCCTACGATCCGAGAACCGGGGAGGAGCTATGGCGAGTGCGAAGCGGGGGAATGAACGCCGCGGCGCGGCCGCTATTTGCGCATGGCTTGATTTACGCGACCACGGCTGCGGGGGGGTGGCAACTGTTTGGGGCCAGGCCGACCGGATCGGGGGACGTGACGGCCTCGCACGTGGCGTGGAAACAGGCCAAGAGCATTCCCACCCGCTCGTCGCCGCTGGTGGTGGACGACCTGATGTACATGGTCAACGACGCCGGCATTTTTTCCTGCGTCGAAGCCAAAACCGGGAAGTCGGTGTGGGTGCAGCGGGTGGGGGGGAACTACTCCGCGTCGCCGTTGTACGCCGACGGGCGGATGTACTTCTTCAGCGAGGAAGGGGCGACGCCGGTTCTGGCGCCCGGGCGGGAATTTAAGCTGTTGGCGACGAATCAGCTCGATGAGGGGTTCATGGCGTCGCCGGCGGTTGCGGGAAAGGGGTTGATACTGCGGACGCGGACGCATCTGTACCGGATTGAGAATTAGACGCCGCTTAAGAGGTTGCTTCATCGAGAATTGGAAACGAGTCTCGCCAAGTTGCTTGGAAATGGTCCCGTCGGCCGCGCAATGTCGCTCGAATACTGATAGTGAATTTTTTGCCGTTGCTAAGGCGATGGATCGGACTGCCATGCGTATCAAATTCTCCTTGCGAGTTCTGCTCTTGGCGATCACGGCTTTGGGGATCGTGTTTGGTGGGCTTGCCTGGCAAGTTCACTTCCTGGCGGACCAATTCCGGCACATCGAAAGTCTGCGGTCCCGCGGGGTGTGGGTATCGGTAGGGAGGGTCGAGTCCTTCGCCGGACTGTGGGAGTCTCTTGCGGGAGATCACGCCGTGGGAGTGAATGGGCTCAGCTTTCATCCTCGAAATGGCAGTCCGGTGCCGGTGACGGATAAAGATTGGGAGTGGATCCGTCGTTGGGATCGGGTGAGAGTTCTAGGGCTCTATGGGAAGTTTATTGACGATGACAGGGTCGCGGAGATCGTTTCGCATCAAAACCTTGGCGTACTATCGATTGAGGAATCCAACATCACCGATCAAGCTGGAGAATCGATCGGCGAGATGAGCAGTCTCTCGGTACTGGCGATAATGTCGTCCCCGTTTGGTGATCGAGGATTGCAGGCAACGGTGGACCGACATGCAGACCTTCAGTATCTGGTTCTACGGGACACGAAAGTGACAGAGGTCGGGATCCAAGCCGTGGGCAAGCTTAGCAAGTTGTACGGACTGGCTTTTTTTGGAGACGGGGTGACTGACGCGGCACTTCAGCAACTTCTCAGCATCCGAACTCCGAAGGATGTGGGTGCCTGCGGACCACAGGTTACCACACAAGCCTGGAATTCGTTCCGAGCGGCACTGGAGAAACAGCAACGGAACGGATACTGCTCAATGAGTTCTCCCTATGCGCTCAATATCCATGTGTCCGAAATCCAGGTGCTCGAATTCCGGCCGTCGGGTGATGCCCAGCCGAAATACCCGGCGTGCGACGACGATGGGTCGGGTTTCATGGAGTTTCGCTCGTTCTAGCTCGACGGGCGCTGAGCGCCTGGGGGCAGGCAGCATGGTCGAGGGAGCTGTTTTGCCTCGGCGGACTCTCAGTCGGCGGCCAGGTCGGCGGGTTCCTCCAGCTTGGCGTGCCATTGCCGCAAGGTCTGCTCGCGCGCTCCAACGCCTTGGCTGTCGCCGTGAGGGTGTACTTCGCGACGGTCACCAATTGCACGTCGGCTGCCGTGCGGACGGCCCTCCCTGAGTTGGTTATTGGCCAATAGATGGCTAAATTCTCTTTACTTTTTAGCCGAATAGTGCATGATATTAGTAAAGGAGAAGAACCAAGATGGCGAACAAGCGAACGATGACGCTCAATCTAACCGACGCGGAGATGGCGGCGCTGGAGGCGCTTTCCACGAAGAAAGACCTGTCAAAGACGGCCATTCTGCGGCAGGCGCTTCGCCTGTATCAAATGGTCGATACCCGGATCGAGAGAGGGGACAAGCTCTTTTTCGAGGACGAGGCCAAGAAGGATAAGGCGGAGGTCATGGTCCTGTGAGCGCCGAAACCATCCAGCTACAGATGCGGGCGGACAGTACATTTGTCGACGCGTCGTTGCTCGACGGAATGTCACCTCCCGACCTGCTGGTCGTCGAAGCCGAATGGCTCACCGAACGGTCGCTGGTGATGCAGGAATTGCTACGTTCCGCCGTTCCGCGATCCGCCTGGCCCCAAAGCATTCATTGGGACTGGCGGCGCAAAGCGCCAGAACTAGAGCTTCTGGAGTCGTCGGGATTCGGCATCGTAATCGAGAGCCGTTGGCAAGGCGTCATGCTGACGAAGTCCGCATCGCATTTCGCGACACTGGCCCCGGACAAGGGAAAGCCGCTGGTCTACATCGACTACCTGGAAGTCGCGCCATGGAACTGGCGTATCCCGGAGATCGCCCGCGCCGGGCGCTATCGCGGCATCGGGCCGACGCTATTCTGGCGCGCCGTCCGGCAAAGCGCCGACGAGGGATTTCAAGGAAGGGTGGGGCTCCACTCCCTTCCGCAGGCCGAAGCGTTCTATATGAAATGCGGCATGACGCGCCTCGGCCCCGATCCAGGCAAACAAAATCTGACGTACTACGAACTGTCATCCAAGCAAGGGATGAGCCTATTGAAACAAGGAGAAGCACCATGACCAAAATCACACACGGCGGACCATCCGAGGAATGGCTCCAGCAAGCGTCCGAGATCGAGGATTCGTGCCGTTCGCTATCCGTCGGCGGCATGGCCGTTGACCTTAACATGCTTCCGCCGCCGCCCGGCGAAACGCATCGCGTTTTCGGGCGACTCATCGAGTACGCGCGAAGGAAGCAGGGTCTCTCGGTTGAGAAATTGGCGGAACAGGCCGAAGTCGATCTTGCGGAGATCGTTGAGATTGAGATGCACGACGAAGTTCTCCCGCAAGTTCGAACGGTCTACAATCTCGCGCAAGTTCTGAACCTGCCGTCTGGGCGGCTCCTGGAAGTGGCCGGTCTCGCCTCGCCACGGCCGGAAGTAAGCAACGCGGCCCTGAAATTCGCAGCGAGGTCGGAGCCGACCGCCCCATTGACGCCCGACGAACGGGAAGCACTGGAGGAATTTGTCAAAGTTCTCGTTGAATCGTCGGACGGAAATCCCGCCAATGCATAACCGCTATCTCGCGGAGCGCACTGTACAGGACATTGACAAGCGGGTCGCCAAGATTCTCAAGGATCTTGGCGACCCGAAGCCTCCGCTGTGCGTTGAATTGGTTCACGAACTGTTGCCGCAACTCACGTCAGCGGGATAGCTACTCCGCGGCCAAGTCGGCGGGCTTAATCCCCTTGGCGAAGCCGCCGAATTTGAAGGGGAGGGGTTTGTAGTCGCCGACGAGTTCGACGTTGGTTTTGGCGGGGATTTGGTCTTCCAGGCCGAGGGCCCAGTAGCAGGCATTCACGAGCATTCGCCGGGTTCCCTCGGACAGTAGATCCTGCGAGGCGCCCATCGTGGTGGTGAAGATACGGGCCGGTTTGCCGCTGGTTCCGGTGTAGGTTTTGGTCCAGGCGATCGGCATCATGGGGTTGTTTTGTTTGCCGTCGACCGGCTTGTCGTCGGGCTGCATCCCTTCCAGCACCTGGCCGAGAACGAGGGGCTGGCTGTCGCCGGGCAACGGGATTTTGACCTCGTAGACGTCGGACGGGCCCCAAATGTCTCCGTCGGCGATGCCGCGCAAGATCGGATGGTCCTTAGCGTCCGGGGCGAGAATCCCGCGGGTGCTCTGGCTGCCGTGGTGGCCGTGGTGATTGACCCAGGTTTCGCCCAGCACCTGCCGGCCGAACCCGCCGCTCCAGTCCTTGTTGGTCCAAGTGTATTTGGCGAACTTCTTGCCGCCGCCGATGTTGAAGGCGTGGGTGGCGGTGCGGAGGCCGATGATCGGACGGCCGGACTCGATGTAATCAACCAGATGCTGCATTTGATCGTCCGGGAGGTCGCGGAAGCGGGTGAAAAGGACCAGCAGATCGGCCTTTTGCAGC
>JALHPA010000024.1 GCA_022842745.1 Pirellulales bacterium | reverse complement strand
GGCGTACCGCTTCCAGTGGCCCAGGGCATCCCCAAGATGGCGCAGCGCCGCGTCGCGCTCGAACGGATCGCCGCTCGAATCAAACAGTGCCAGCGCGCATGCCCCGCGAATCTTGGCCGCATAGTAACGGCCCAGCCAGGCCAGCGCCTCGCTGTCGTTCACGGTCTTTCGCAGTTCCGTATCATCCCGCGCAGCTTCTCGCAGCGACTCAATCGCCGCGAACGTCTCCGCCGCCGAGCCGTCGAGGGCAGCGGCGATTTCCAGCGGTGTCGTCTGTCCCATCGGCTGGCGGGCATTCAGGCGCGCTCGCCAATCGCGAATGCACAGCACCTCCGCCCCCGGCATCGTGCTTCCCTCCATGAAGTGCCGCACGCTGTAGAAGCCCCGCCCATTGCTCCTCCGATGACTAAAGCACGCTTCGGGATACCACTTGAGATCAATATCCCCCCAAAAAAATCGCGTGATCAACGGCATGACCCGCGCGGCCCCCTGCATCGCCCGGAACAGATGCGGCGCCGAAGCCGTCGGATGGCGCGCGGCCAATATCCGCTCGAAGTGCGCGTCCGAAAGCGACGGATCGTAAGCCAGCCGCCCGATGAGCAAAAACGAATACCATTGCTTCTCGATCACCAGCGGGCGCGGGCCTGTGCCAGGATGGCGATCCAGAAAGTCCCGCCCCCACACGTAGCCGTCCGGCCCCATGTAAAAGCCAGCCAACTTGTCCGCCGGCGGCATGTTCAGAATGTACTCCCGCGCGTAGGCCGGATCGCCAAAGCGGAAGGTATAAATGTCGTCATTCCGCACCGTCAGCCAGGTCTTCCTGCCCGGGGCAAGATTCTCCAAGAGCGGCTGAATGAACGGCGGTTTCGGTATCGAATACATATGCGCCACCGAGTACTTGAAGCTGAACTCGAACGGCCCCGGATAATTCTTGAAGGCGTCGAGAATGTCGCTCTGCGCCGTCCAGTGGAAGCGATGGATCAGGCCGAACTCGCGCTTGGGATCCTCCCTCAACGCATCGCGCACCCCTTCGCCATATGTGTCCCACAGCCAGGCTTCCTTCGCCTTGGAATCCATTGTCTCCGGCATCCCCTCGCCTGCGGTGATGCCAATACCGGCCAACAAAGGGTAGGTCGTCACCATCTCCCGCACGCTGGCCCGGAAGTACTTCTTCGTGATCTCGTTCTCCAGATCGTTGGTGATGCCGTGCTTCCCCTCCGCCCCGAACGTGAACACGTTCCAGGTGAAAAAATAGACCTGAATCCCCCGGTCGGCGCCCTGCTGCATGACCCACCGCCAGAAGTTGATCTTCTCGTCGATCGTCATCCGCTTGACCACTTCGTGGTCCGCGAGCATTTCGGGACGGACCATGTCGCTGCCGGCGAAGCTGAACGTGTCATCCAGTTTCGCCCGCGTCCGCCAGACATCATCCAGCGCGACCTCGGGGAACTCCGGCGTCTTCACCAGTGAGGGGAACGGATGCAGGCTCCACAGCGAAAGCACGTTGTAGCGATGACGCGCCATGGCGTCGAGAAATGCCGTCCAAAACTCGCGCTCCCACATCTCGGGGATGTTCGCCTGCGCCGCGTCGGAACAGTCCGAATAACTCGGCGTCCGCAGATCGAGCGGAATGTTGAACTTGATGCCGCGCCGAGCGATGTGCGGCTTGTGATCGGAGTCTTCGAGCGAGTCGAGCGTCCCCGTTTGAATCGCCTCCGCGATGTCCAGACCGCCATACATTGCACCGGCTGGATCGGCACCGCGCACGGTGATGACGCGGCTGCCGGCTTCGTTCCGCACGCGGATGCGGTAGCTCTGCGCGACGGCTTTGCCATCCGTATCGATGCCAAGCGTTATCCGAGTCGCGTTCGCGCCATTTCCAAAAACAAGGCCTTTCGTCGCGGCCGCGCGGCGAATCTCCTCAGCGGCAAACTTGCCCGGCGCCCCCGTGGCAGAATCGTTCGCCAGTTCAATGTTTGCTGCCGCCGCAGGCAAAGACCACCCGAAAATCAGGACCACCCACAAGCAGCCGCCGAGGACTCGCCCGTTGTTCGGAGCGTTCTTTGTGGCAAGCGATGAGATGATGCGAGGATCGATCGCTGGTTGTCTCATGGGTGTGACGATCAAGGAATCGGACGCCCTTGCGCGGCCTCCCAAAGCGCATACCAATCTTCCCGTTCCAACACGATGGCGTCTGCATGCGCGGCAGAGCGCAGCCGTTCGACCTTGTTCGTGCCGATGATGGGCAGCGGATGGCTCGGGTGCGCAAGAATCCAAGCGTAGGCCAACTGTTCCAATGTCGCGGAGTTGTACCGGGCCGACATGCCTTTGGCGACCGTTGCCAGTCGCATTGCCGCGGGATCGTTCGAATTCAGAATGCGCCCACCGGCAAGCGGACTCCACGCCATCGGCAACACGCCAAGTTTTTCGCACTGCGCCAACGTCCCATCATGAATCGGTTCCGGATGCAGCAGATGAAACTCGATCTGGTTGGTGACGAGGGGCTGTTCCAGATACGAGTTCAACAGGTCAAATTGCGAAGCGCTGTAGTTGGACACGCCGGCCGCGCGAATCTTGCCAGCCCGGAACAGCGCGTTCAATCCCGCGGCAGTGTCGTCTGCCCGAGTCAGCCAGTCCGGGCGATGGACGAGAAACAGTTCGACATGGTCGGTGCGCAGGAACCGGAGGGATTTTTCCAGGCTCTTAACGAGACGCGCCCCGCTGGCGTCGTAAAACGCCGTGCGGCGTTCGGGATGATACGAACAAGGCACGTAGATTCCCGCCTTCGTAACCAGCTCCAGTTTGTCGCGCAGTCCCGGCGACAATGCGAGCGCTTCGCCGAGCAGTCGCTCGACTTCGTACAGGCCATAAATCTCCGCCGTATCAATGGTCGTGATACCGAGTTCGAGGCAAGTACGCAGCCGCCGGTTCACTTCCTGGGCCGTAGGCTGAGTATCGAGCATCCGCCACGTTCCGGTGACCATCCGCGAGCATTCCGGACCATGTGTGGCAAGTTTTATCCGCTGCATAATTGCCTGCTTCGATCGCGTGAATGCAATTCACTTCTATCGGCGTTTCTCATTCCGCTTCCCCGGCCCCTTCTCCGGCCCCTTCTCCGGCGCCGCTTCTCCCTCGAATAACAGATCGCCATGCGCAGCGCGCGGCGGATCGCCGGTCTCACCCACTTCTTGGCGTTGCCGTTCGAGTTCGGCGTGCAGTTCTTTCACGGTCGAGGCATAGGAGGGGTCAGAATAGTAGTTTTTTACTTCCAGCGGGTCTTTCTGGCGGTCGAGCAGCTCCCAATCGTTGACGTCCGGTTTGTAGTAATGCACTAGCTTGAAGCGGTCCGTAATGACTCCATAGTGCGGCCGCACCCGGTGCGGTTCCGGGAACTCGTAGTAGTGGTAATACAGGCTCTTCCGCCAATCGGCCGGCGTCTCCCCTCGGCACAACGGCACGAGGCTCCGGCCTTGCATCTCGGCCGGGACGGGCACGCCCGCGATATCGAGGAACGTCTCGGCGAAGTCCAGGTGCGAAACGATCTGGTTGTTGACGCTCCCCGGCTTCGTCACTCCAGGCCAGCGGATCAAGAGCGGGCTGCGCAGCGACTCCTCAAAAATCCACCGCTTGTCGAACCAGCCATGTTCGCCGAGGAAAAACCCCTGATCCGACGAGCACACGACAACCGTATTCTCCGCCAGTCCTTCTTGCTCGAGGGTTTCCAGCAGCCGCCCCACGTTCTCATCCAGCGCCTTCACGCACGCCAGGTAGTCGTGCATGTAGCGGTTGTAACGCCAGCGGATCAATTCCTGGCCCGTGAGCTTCGCCTTTCGAAACGCTGCGTTGCGCGGCTCGTAGTAGGCGTTCCAGCCCTGGAGTTGTTCCTCGGTCATATTCGGCGAAGGACGCAGTTTCGCGTCCAACTCCGAGAACGTCCGATCGAGTCCCATGTCGTGATCGCGGACCGCCTTGCTCCGTCCGGCGAAATCATCGAACAAGGTCTCCGGTTCCGGATACTTCCGATCCTTGTCCCAACCGAGATGCCTCACCGCCGGCGCCCACTCGCGATGCGGCCCCTTGTGCTGGCTCATCAGCAGAAACGGCTTCGACTTGTCGCGGTTCTTCAGCCATTCGATCGACAAGTCCGTGATGATGTCGGTCGTGTAACCGCTGTGTTGGACTCCCACGCCGTTTTTTATCATCGGCGGGTTATAGTACAGCCCTTGTCCCGGAAGGATGTGCCAGTGATCGAAACCGGTCGGATCGCTCCCCAGATGCCACTTGCCGAAGATCGCCGTCGAGTAGCCAGCCTGCTGTAACAACTTCGGGAACGTCCGCTGGCCGCCATCGAAACGACTGTTGCTGTTGTTGTAGAAGCCGTTGCGGTGCGAATACTTTCCCGTCAGCAACGTCGCCCGGCTCGGACCGCAGATCGAGTTCGTCACCAGACACCGATCGAATCGCATCCCCTCGCGACCGATCCGATCCATATTCGGCGTCACTAACAACCGCCGCTGCTCGCCATACGCACTGACCGCCTGGCAGGTGAGGTCATCGGCGAAGATAAAGACGATGTTCGGCTTTGCACGATCCGCCGCCGCCGCGGGGGAACACAACATCGCAGCGAAAACGAAACCCATCCCGACGAGCGCTCGCAGCCACTTCGTTTGATCTCCCATCATCATTTTTCCCATCATCTTCTCTCCCGTCGTCATCTTCACAGTCATCGCCCGCTTCGAATCACCGCCCGATCCGAATCAACGCACGTCCGCCAATGGTTCGCGAAACACCGAATCTCCGCTCCCTCCACAATTCCCTTCCATCGATCCGGCGATTATAACAACCGCGCTCCCCGTTTCACGCCTGCGCTCGCTTCCCTCCCCAGTATTAGCGAAAAATGGGTCCGCGAACCCGCTGCGAAAGCCACATCGAAAGCCCCAACGCGATTCCGCTCTCCGATTCGCCCCAAGGTCCCCCCGTGATCCGTTCCCTCATCGCACTTGTTCTCCTGCTCGGCCTTTCCCTGATGGAAGCGACGGCCGCTCAGCCCCTCGCCGGTAAGCGGCCGAACATCATCTTCGTCCTCACCGACGACCAGGGCTACGGCGATATCTCCGCCCACGGTAACCCAATCCTCAAAACGCCGCACCTCGACCGGCTGCATGCCCGGGCCTTGCGCTTCACCGACTTCCACGTCAGCCCCACCTGTTCCCCCACCCGGTCCGCGCTCCTGACCGGGCGGCACGAGTTCAAAAACGGGGTTACGCACACCATCCTCGAGCGCGAGCGGCTAACGCCGAAGGCGACCACTCTTGCGCAGGTGCTGAAGGACGCCGGATACACCACCGGTATTTTCGGCAAGTGGCACCTGGGAGACGAACCCGACCGTTGGCCGGATAAACGCGGCTTCGACGAGATGTTCATCCACGGCTGCGGCGGCATCGGGCAGTCCTTCTCCGGCAGTTGTGGAGACGTCCCCGGTAACTCCTACTTCAACCCCACGATCCTTCACAACGGCAAGTTTGAACCGACCACCGGGTACTGCACCGACGTCTTCTTCGCCCAAGCGACCCGCTGGATCGAGTCGGTCAAGGGAGGGGACCAGCCGTTCTTCTGCTACATTCCCACCAACGCCCCGCACGCCCCGCTGCACGTCCCCGCCGCCGACGAAGCTCGCTACCAGCGCCACAACCAGCCAGCCAACGTGGCCAAATTCTTCGGCATGATCGCCAACATCGACGACAACGTCGGCCGCTTGCTCGACCAATTGAACGAGTGGGGACTGGAGAACGATACGCTCGTCATCTTCATGAACGACAACGGTGGCACCGTCGGCGTGCCCGTCTTCAACGCCGGCATGCGCGGCCAGAAGGTCACCCCCTGGCTCGGCGGCACGAGGGCCTCGTCGTTCTGGTCCTGGCCAGGCGTCCTGATGCCCGCCGATTGCGACCGCCTGGCCGCGCATATCGACTTCCTGCCGACGCTCGCCGAGATCGCCGGCGCAAAACTCTCCCCCAAAGTACAATCGCAGGTTGAGGGCCGCAGCCTGGTCCCCCTCCTCGAAAACCCCAAGGCCGAATGGCCCGACCGCACGCTCTTCACCCATGTCGGCCGGTGGCCCAAAGGGGCGAACGTAAACGACCACAAGTATGCCGGTTGCAGCGTCCGCGTCCCGCGCTGGCATCTCGTCTCGGAGGGCAACGGAACAGCCCGGTGGCAACTCTTCGATCTCTCCGCCGACCCAGGCGAAAAGACGAACGTCGCGGACAAGTTCCCGGATGTGGTGAAAAAACTCGACGCCGAATACGACGCCTGGTGGGCGTCGCTCCCCCCCTATCTGGTAAACGAGGACGCCGTCGGGCCCAAGGACAACCCTTTCAAGGAGCTATACGTAAAGCAATTCGGGCAGCTCCCCTCCACCGATTCCCCGCCCCGCAAGCAGTGACCCGCTCCGCTCAAGAGGCTCTCCCGTGATTCGCATCGCCGCTCTTGTCGGTCTCTTCCTCGCGCCTGCCGCTTGCGCCGCCGAACCGGCCAGGCGACCGAACATTGTCTGGATTGTCGTGGACGACATGTCCGCGAACTTCTCCTGCTACGGGGAGAAGCTTATCCAGACGCCAAACGTCGATCGGCTCGCCAAAGAGGGCACGCGGTTTACCAAGGCGTTCGTCACCGCTCCCGTCTGTTCCCCCTGCCGTTCCGCTCTGATCACCGGCTGCTACCAAACGACCATCGGCGCGCACCACCATCGCAGCGGCCGCGGCGAATTGAAAATCACGCTCCCAGGGAACGTAACGCCCCTCCCCGCGCTGTTCCAAAAGGCCGGATACTATACCTGCATCTGCGGATTCCAGGCGACGGGGGACAAGCTTGGCAAGACCGACTACAACTTCGAGTGGGACCGGAAGATCTACGACGGCAACGACTGGGCCGGCCGTAAACCAGGCCAACCGTTTTTCATGCAGGTTCAACTCCACGGCGGGAAGTACCGCGGCCAGGGTCCCAACGTTGCTTGGCAAAACCGCGTCGTGCGGGAACTTGGCTCGAACACGAATCCTGCCGATGTCGTGCTCCCGCCGTACTACCCGCGCGACCCGGTCATCCTCCAGGACTGGGCCGATTACCTCGACTGCTGCCGGTACACGGACAAAGAAGTCGGCGACGTGATTGCGCGGCTCGAAAAGGAGCATTTGCTCGACGATACGGTCATATTCTTCCTGACCGATCACGGCATCAGCCACGCCCGCGGCAAGCAGTTCTTGTACGACGAGGGGACGCACATCCCGTTCGTCGTCCGCGGCCCGAAAATTCCCCAGGGCGCCGTGCGAAACGACCTGATCGAGCACATCGACCTGGCCGCCACTTCGCTCGCGCTGGCCGGGATCGAAATCCCGAACTGGATGCAAGGGCGGAACGTCATGGCGACCAGCTACCAGCCGCGGGACGCGGTCTTCGCGGCCCGCGACCGCTGCGACGAGACTATGGAACACATCCGCAGCGTCCGAACCGATCGATTCAAGTACATTCGTAACTATATGAACCAGCGCCCCCACCTGCAGCCGTGCCTCTACAAGGACGATAAGACCATCGTGCGGAAGTTGCGGGAGCTCCATGCGGCCAAACAGCTCGACGACCTGGCGGAGAAGTTGCTGTTCGCCGAGACGCGGCCGGCCGAGGAACTCTACGATCTTGCCGCCGACCCGCAGGAAGTGGCAAATCTCGCCGATGACGCCAACTACCGGACCACGCTCGAAACCCTGCGAAAAAAGCTCGCCGCATGGGAACAGAATACCGGCGACCTCGGCCGCCAGCCGGAACCAATGGCGATGTACGACTCCGACATGAAGGTGTACCTCAGCGAAGGGAATACGCCGAATCTCAAGCTGCGGCAAAACATCGACCTCAACAAGACCTGGGTGAAGGAGGGAAAGTGATGCGTGGATTTATTTTCGCCGTAGCAATCGGGTTCGCCACTGCCGCGGATGCCACTGCCGCGGATGTTACCGCCGCAGAAGCTACTGCCGTGGATGCGTCCGCCGCCGAGCCGGCCCCGAAGCCGAACGTCATCCCGGCCCGACCCGAGTTCCAGCCCGACCAAAGCAAACTCCCCGTCCCGCCCCCCAAGGGCGCGCTCCCCCTCCTCGACGACCAAGGGAAACACTCGTTCTTAAGCATGGCGGGCGAAAAAATCGACTGGCCAGTCCAGGACGGCGTGATCACCTCCACCCCCAAACACAACCGGAATCACATCGTCTCCAAGCTCCACTTCCGGAACGCGGACCTTCACGTCGAATTCCTCCTCCCGGAAAAAGGCCCAGGCAACAGCGGCGTCTACATCCACGGCAACTACGAGGTACAAATCCTCAACTCCTTCGGCAAACAGGACCTCACCCAGGAAGACGCCGGCGCCGTCTACGGATTTGCCCCCCCAATCGTCAACGCCTGCCGCAAACCGGGCGAATGGCAGGTCCTCGACATCCGCTACCAGGCCCCGCGCCGCGACGGCGCAGGCAAACTCATCGAAAACGGGACCGTCACCGTCTGGTTCAACGGCCAGAAAGTCCAGGACGCAACTCCCTTCGGCGAACCGAGGTCGGTGTACCACCCCTTCCGATTCGGCAACACCCCCTACCTCGACCAAATCCGCGACCGCCAGAAAAAGACCATGACCGGCCCCGTCTTCCTGCAAGACCACGGCAACCCCGTAAAATTCCGCAACGTCTGGGTCCTCCCCACGGACGACCTAGCGTTTGAGTATGATCCCAAGAAGTAGGCCGCTTGGGGAGTTGAGTGCGGGAACGCCCGCGCGAGCGAAATCGCATCCGCGCCATGCAAGATCGCGAGAATTCTCGTGCGCAGAGGTCCTGGATCGGCAATGGCTCCGCCCTCTACCGGATCCTGCGTGATGCGATGTCCAGTTTTTTCCCGCGGCGTTTCAATGAAAGTTGCGTTACTCGTCGCGCCGTCCCTACAATGGCTGCTTTGGGGGGGTCGCCGTTTTGCATGCAAGGGAACTTCATTATGTCGCCGCGTGTCATTTTGCTGTCGTTGCTTCTCGTTGTACTGTCCCACGCCGCGCCGGCCGCCGAGCCGCCAACCCCTCCGGCCGAACTGAAACGGCTGGAACCGTTTGTCGGCACTTGGAAAGTCGAAAAGTTCGTCAGCAAGCAAGCCGAATGGACCCCGGTCGAAGTCCAAAGCGCAGGTGAAATTGCCACCACCCGCTGGATCATGGATGGCTGGTTTATCGAGGATCGCAAGGCGCCCGGCGCCCCCCCCGGGCCCGACCATCTCGGCATTTGGCACTACGAACCGGCCGAGAAGGTGTATCACTACACAATGTTCCAAACGCCCGGCGGAAATCGTACCGACCTCGCCGTTCGCTGGAACGACAAAACGGCGGCGTTCGAGGGAACCGCCTCATTGCCCAATGGGATTACAATGCGCACGATAAGTCGCTTTCCGAATAAGGACTCCAAGGAGTGGCAAGCCAAAGCGACCGACGCGGCGGGCAAGATCTATCTCGACATTACTTGCACAGAGATCCGCGTCACCCCCGCCCAGTCGCCCAAATAAGCTCGTTTCAGATCAACACCCGAGCGTTAAAGAGCACCGCGAATTGCCGCGATTGGGTTTAGTCTCCGTTTGCGACATTTCGCGGGCCCTGCATAGGCACATCCGGCTGCTCGTCCGGCCGTTATCAACCAGTCAGAGCAGTCGGCCACCCGTTTTTCGATCGGCTGGCGGATCGCCACAACAAAGACAACAACACGAGGCATCTCATGACCCGCGAAAATCCGGCCGAGGGTTCGACCAACCGCCGCCAGTTCTTAAGCGCCGCCGGAGGCGGAGCGCTAGCCGCGGCTGGCCTGGCGCTCGCCCCCAACCCTGTCGCGGCCGCCCCCCCAACCGGTCAAGAGATCTGCTTTATGAACGCGGTCGATCTCGCGGCCAGCATCCGAAAAAAAGAACTCTCCGCCGTCGAGGTCATGACCGCCTTCTACGACCGCATCGACAAGGTAAACCCAAAGGTCAACGCCCTCGTCGCCCTGCTCAAGCGCGAACAGGCTCTCGCGCTCGCCAGCCAGGCCGACGCCCACCTGGCCGCGGGCAAGCCAGTCGGCAAACTGCACGGCCTCCCGTGGGCCGTCAAAGACATGGAAGACGTCAAGGGATTCCCCACCACTAAGGGCTCGCTGGTCTTCAAAAACTTCATGCCCCAGGCCGACGGCCTATTGGCGGAGCGCCTCCGGGCCGCTGGCGCCCTGTTCATCGGCAAGACGAACGTCCCCGAATTCGGGGCCGGCTCCAACACCTTCAACCCGGTCTACGGAGCGACCCGCAACCCCTTCAACCTCAATCTAACGTGCGGCGGTTCTACCGGCGGCGGTGCGGCGGCCCTGGCCAGCGGAATGCTCCCCCTCACCGACGGGTCCGACACCGGCGGTTCGTGCCGCAATCCCGGCTCGTGGAACAATGTGGTCGGCTTCCGCCCCTCCCTCGGCCGCGTCCCCTACGACTTCCCCACCGGCTTCTTCCTCCGCTTGCCCACCAACGGGCCGATGGCCCGCACCGCTGCCGACGCCGCTTACCTGTTGTCCGTTATGGCCGGTCCGGACTCGCGCGACCCGATCTCCCTCCTCGACGATCCGGCAATGTTCGCCAAACCGCTCGACCGCGACTTTCACGGCACAAAGATCGCCTGGACCCCAAACCTCGGGTATCTCGAAGTCGCCAAGGAAGTCGTGGACGCCACTGCCAAAGCCCTCCCCGTGCTCAAAACCATCGGCTGTGAACTGGACAACGCCCACCCCAATCTCCCCGACGTTTTTGAAACGAACAAAACCCTGCGCGGGCTTATCTTCGCCTTCCAACTCGCCCAAATGACCGAAGCCCAGCGCAAACTCCTCAAACCGAGCGTCCGTTGGGACGCCGCCCAGGGAGAAAAACTCACCGCCCTCGACATCGCCGCCGCCGAGGCCAAGCGCGCCACGATCTGCCGAAACTTCAACCAGTTTCTGGAGAAATACGAGTTCCTGGTGCTCCCCGTCACGCAGGTCGCCCCCTTCAAAGTGGAGTTGGAATATCCCACCGAGATCAACGGCAAGAAGATGAATTCCTACCTGGAATGGATGGAGATCGTGTACGCCATCACCCTCACCGGGCTGCCAGCCATCTCCGTGCCCTGCGCGTTCACTGCGGCGGGCCTGCCCGTCGGTCTGCAAATCGTCGGTCGCCGGAACGACGACCTGGGCGTCCTGCAGCTCGCCCACGCTTTCGAACAAGCCGCCAAAGTCCCCCGCCCGCGCGTCCCCGTTCTATAACCGCCCCGCCCAACCAGCCGCCGCCCCGCGCAAGCTCAAAAATAGTATTGGCCGACGCACCCCAACAGATATTTACAATTCGGCTCGTGTACCACGGTTCGCCAACGCATCGCGGAATAACCAAAAGAACAATTCACGATGACCACCCACACCATCGCG
Organism: Pirellulales bacterium; assembly: GCA_022842745.1. Taxonomy (GTDB): domain Bacteria; phylum Planctomycetota; class Planctomycetia; order Pirellulales; family JALHPA01; genus JALHPA01. The sequence goes on along the minus strand of JALHPA010000024.1, from coordinate 464 downwards.
CTTCACCGCGTCCTCCGCGCCCCGCCCGAGCGCGTGTATCGCGCCTTCCTCGATGCGGACGCCCTCTGCAAGTGGCTTCCCCCCAATGGTTTCACTGCCAAGGTCCATCACCTGGATGCCAAGGTGGGGGGCGGCTTCAAAATGTCATTCATTAACTTCAGTACCGGCGCCAGCCATTCCTTCGGCGGCGAATATCTGGAGCTGGTTCCCCACGAACGTATCCGCTACACCGACGTCTTCGACGACCCCAACTTGCCAGGCGTAATGCACGTCACCGTCACCCTCAAGCCAGTTTCCTGCGGAACCGAGCTGAACATCACCCAGGAAGGCGTGCCCGCCGTCATCCCGTCCGAGGCCTGCTACCTGGGCTGGCAAGAGTCGCTCGCCCTCCTCGCCAATCTGGTCGAGGCCGAAATTCCGGAGTAGACGGACATCTCTCGCTTCTCACTTGCCGCGTTTTCAGT
>JALHPA010000023.1 GCA_022842745.1 Pirellulales bacterium | reverse complement strand
CAATATTGATTCTCGGAAACGGCCGGGGGCGGGCTTTACGGCGCGCGATCCCGGCCGGAGGCTAACGGTTGGAGTTGATGTTGCTATTGGCGGCGAGGGACGATATCGAGGCCAAGGCCGACAAACCTTCTTGCAACTTGGCGATGACTCGTTCGGACCGGTAGAAACTAGCCAGCAGCCGCTCGCGGGACTGATCGAGCCGGGCGTTCATGAAGTCGATTCGCTGCTGGTTCTGTTCGATCTTGCGGGTCAGGACGGCGGCGCGGTTGACGAGGACCGACTCCCCTTCGCCGGCCAATTGATCGATCAGTTTATTTAATCGGCCGGCGAGACCCGTGTCCTGTTTGGAAAAGTAGTCTTTGACGGCCGCGGGATTGTCGGCGAACTGCTGTTTGAGCTGCGTTTCGTCGAGCCTGAGTTTGCCGTCCTTTTCGACCGAGACTCCCAGGCGTTCCAGGGATTGGAACGTGCCTGCGCCGAAAGTCCGGGCGGAGACGAGGCGGTTCAAGTCGGCTTCGACGAGGATGACTCGGGGGTCACCTTGCAAGACGGCGGCGGTCTTGGTGTCGGGATTGAACTCGGTGAGATCGGCGAGGCGTTCGCGGAGCTTGTTGTAACCGTCGACGAACTCCTTGACGGTGGAGACGAGCTTGGCGTCGGTGGACGAGACGTTGATGGTCACTGGGGTGGCGGACGCGCCGGTGACGTTGAGGGTCAGATCGGGGACGATGTTTTTGAACTCGTTGGTGCTGGAAGAGGCGATGGGTCCGCCGTCGCCGCCGATTTGCAGGAGCGCGTCCTTTGCGCGAACCGTTTCCGTCAGGGTGAAGCCCAGCGAGGAGGTATCGACCGCCAACTGGCCGGCGGAACCGGTGTGGCGATTGAAGAGATTGAAGCGGAAGGGCTTGACTGTGGATCCGTCGTTGAGCAGGGAGGCGCGGGCGGGCAGGCCAAGATCGTTGATCTTGGCGACCAAATCGCGGAGGGTGTCGTCGGCATCGAGAGTGACTTCGAGCGTGGCGGCGCCGTCGATGACCTGGGTGGGGACACCAACGATGTCGATCGTCTTTGCGCCGCCGAGCAAACGCAGGTCGGCAGCCGACGAGCCGGAGAGGGATTCCACCTTGAGCGATGCGCCGCTGCCGACCAAATCGACCAGGAGGAGGCTGTCGCCGGCGTCGTTGACGCGAGCGTCGATCTGCAAGCCGAGGCGGTCGATCGCGTCGATGAGATCGGCGACGGTTTGGAGTTTGTCGTCGACGGTCAGGGTCGCGGAGCGGCCGGCGTTGTCGGTGATCTTGAGCGAGCCGGATCCGACTCCAGCGCCGCCGTTGAATTGGGAGAGGAGGGTTCCTTCTCCGACGGATTGGAGCTTGAGGTTGCCGCCGGATTTGGATGAGACGGCGGCGTTGACGGCGAGGGCGAGGCGGTCGGCGGTGTTGGTCGCGTCGGCGTTGGCCACGATCAGGTTGCCGGCGGTCGAGCCGGTGGTGTCGGTGAGGACAATTCCTAGGCGTGCCTGGTCGATCGAGGCGCGGATGCCGAGGCCGACGTTATTGATGGTGGAGAGGATTTCGTCCAAGGTTTCGGCGGAGGCCAGATTGACGGTGGCGGTAGCGCCGCTACGGTCGGTGAGGGCGAGCGAGCCCAGGGTCCCCAGGCCGGCGCGGCCGCCCAGGCTGCGGACCAGCGAGCTTTTGAGTCCGCCGTAGATTCGCTGGCTGGTGAGGGTAGCGCCGGCGGTGAAGGAATCGAAGCCGAGATCGGCAAGCAGTTGCGAACCGTTGAGGGGCTCAATCTGGAGGAAGCCTCCACCGCCGGTAAGGTCGGTTAGGACCAGTCGGTTGTTCGCGCCCAGGGAAGCTTGGAGTTTGCCGGGAGCGGCCTGATTGAAGACGTCGAGGAACTGCTTGAGGGTGGTTTCGCTGGACTTGGGGGAGGCGGCGACGAGTGCGCCGCCGCCGGTGTAGGAGACGGCGTTGATGTCGATTGCTCCGGCGCCTGAGCTTTCGGGGGCGTTGGCGACTTGGAACAGGGAGGTGAGGGCGGGGTCGCGGGCGACAGCGGCGATGATGTCGTTGGCGGTGGTATTTCCGGCGTCGACCTGGAATGTCAGCCGTTTGTTGAGGGGATTGCTGTCGTCGTAAAGGCCGAACTCCGTGCCGACCGTGACGGCGGGGTTGTCGACGAACGTGATTTCGACGTCGTCGAAGGCGGGGCCGGGGGTCTGGGCGGTGAATTTGAGGCGGGCGTTGGGTTCGATGGCGGTGGTCAGGGCCGTGGCCTGGGGGGGGCCGGTGAGGGCGGCATCCGAGGCCGCGACTAGGCCTGTGCCGTCTCCGCCAATGCCGCGGGCGGCGACGAAGACCTGGCTGGCGTTGGGGTCGCGGCTCAAGGCGGCGATGACCTGGTCGGCGGTGGTGGCGCCCGCATCGATGCGGAAGATGAGTTTTTTGAGGGCGGCGTCGTAAGTGACGGTCTCGGACCCGGCGGCGATTTGCGGGTCGTCGATGAAGGAGACGGCGACATTTCCGAAATCGGGACCGGCCGTGACCGCGGTGAAGGCGATCGAGGCATTAACGCCGTTGGCGGCGGTGGTCGTGGCGCGGGCCTTCGTCCCCGGGGAGGCCAATTTGGCGAAATCGAGCGTCACGCGGCTGCCGTCCTTGAGGCGAACGCGGAGATCGGGGAGGGCGTCGTCGAGGCGCAGGCCGCGGCCGTCGTTCAAGCGGCGCAGGGCCAGGTCGTCGAATAACTGGAGAATGGTTTGACCGTCGGCGGAGGAGGCCGCGGCGTTGATGCCCGCCAGGCCAAGCGAAGCGGCCGTGCCCCCCCCGATTTCCTCGACGCGGAGGTTGGCGGCGGTCGCGCCGGATTCGTCGACCAGGCGGAAGCGGTCGTTGACGGTTTCCAGCCGGACGGCGATCGAGGAGTTGTCGTTGACGGCGGCGAGGACATCGTCGACGGTGCGGGCGAGGCGGAGATCGATTTCGGCGACGGCGCCCGAGCGGTCGGTGATGCGGATTTTGCCAGGCTGGAAGCCGGCGCCGGCGTTGAGTTCGTCGAGCGAGACCCCCTGGTCGACGAAGCCGCCGAAGCGGAAGGCGAATTTGCCGGTCCCGAGCGGCTGGTCGGCGGAGCCGAGGCGAGAGCTTTGGAATTGTTGGCTGCTGGCCTGGCGGAGGGGGATAAACTGGAATTGACCGGTTTCGGGGCGACCGTCGATCGAGGCGGCGAGGAGCTTGGGATCCTGGCTGGCGGCGACCCGCTCCTGGTAGATCGTTTCCGCTCCCAGGTGGGTGGCGCTGAGCTGGACGGCGATCAATTGCGCGGTGATCTGGGTGATCGCAGTGCGCTGCTGATCCAACCGTTTGTTGAGATTGGTAAGCAGATCCCGCGGACGGGCCTGGATGCCGATGAGCTGATCGACCGTCTGCTGGATGGGAATGCCGCTGATCAGCCCGACGCTGGAGGTGATGCGTCCCATAGTCAGCCTTTCGAGGAGAGGGCAGGCTGGGAAGGAGAACGCAGGTCGCGGCGCGCCCAGTGGGGGGGGGCAAAGGCGCCCAACCGGGTCGAGTCTCCGCGCGAATCGAGGTTGGCGAGCAGGGCCTCGCGAACGAGCGCGAGGAGGCCTGGCCAGTCGCCGGGGGCTGGCTGGCGGAAGAGCTTGACTGAGTCGTACCAGGGGGTATCTTGCTCGCCGGCGAGCCAGCGCCAACCGCCGTGGCAAGGAAGCAGGCACCAGCAGGGCGCGCCGACCGCACCGGCAAGGTGGACGGTGGTGCTGCCGACGGCGATCACGAGGTCGAGGGGGGCAATTTTGGCCGCCAGGCCGTCGAGGTTGTTGCGGTTGTCGGCATCGGGCCAATCGTGGATGCGGCGACCGGTGATGGACGTGAATTCGGCCAATTCGGCGGAGCAATCGCCGTATTGGAGGTTGATGAACTGAACGCCGGGCGTTTCCAGGAGAGGCCGCCAGTCGGCGAGGCGTGTGGAGCGCGTGCGGCGGTCCTTGGGTTTGTCGCCGGCGCGCCAGGAGATCCCGACCTTCAAGCCTGCGCCGAGCGATTGCAGTCGCTCGCGCCAGCGTGCGACAGCGGGGGCGTCGGGGACCAAGGATTGTTTTTGGCGGGGGAAGGCGTCGCGGCTGTTGCGGAGGTGGAGGGGGAGGCTGCCGGCTGGGATTTGCAGGTCGATGCCGAGTTTGGCCGGCGGCAGCCAGCGGTGCTCGGCGCCGCGAAGAACGGCGATGACCGAAGCGGCGGGGAAAGACCGGCGGAAGAGCTTTTCGAGGCGCGGTTCGCAGGCGATGACCACGTGCCTGGCCCGCTCGATGAGATCGGGGTAGCAGGTGGCGAACATGATTTCGTCGCCGGGGCCTTGTTCGCCGTGGACGAGAATGGTTTTTCCGTCCAGGGAGGAGCCATCCCACAGGGGCTGGGGCAGGTGCGTTCTAGGGGGGGGCGAGCCGGGGCATGACCAGCGCCATTCGTAATCCTGCCAGCCTTCGAAGTAGCGACCAAGCTGGAGGAGGGCGAAGGCGCGGTTGGCATGGGCCAGGGGATAGGGGCGCTGGCCGCTGAGTCGGAGGGCTTCGCTGTAGCAGTGGAGGGACTCCTCCAAACGCCCTTGATCGGCCAACACGACGCCGAGCGAATTCAGCAATTCGCGCTGCGGCGGACGGAGGGTGAGAGCGCGGCGGTAGAGGGCCTGAGCCTCGGCTGGGTCGCCGAGTTCGCCGAGTTGGGAGGCCAGCTCGATTACCAGGTCGTAGGAACCGGGGTCCCGTTCGAGGGCCTGGCGAAGGGCGGCGGCGGCCTCGTCGGGCTGGGATAGGGCATGCAAGGCGGCGGAGAGGCGGCGGGGACCAAGCGGAGAAGCTGGAGCGGCGGCGGCCGCGCGGCGGAAGAGCTCGGCGGCTTCGGCCGCCGATTGGTCTTCGAGCCGCAGATCGCCAAGCGCGATCAAGGCGGTTTCGTTGTGGGGGGCGAGCTCGACGGCCCGCTGGAGTTCGGTCTGGGCTTGATCGAGACGACCGAGCTGGCGGAGGAGCTGGCCTAACTCGAGGCGCGCTTGGAGAAGGTTGGGGTCGAGTTCGATCGCCCGGCGGTAGCTGGCGATCGCTTCGTCGGGGCGGCCGGCATCGGCCAGGGCGCCGGCCAGGTCGCAACGGCGGACGGCGGCGTGGTCGGCGGTGGCTAAAGCGCGTTTGATGGAGCGGATGGCGAGTTCGTACTTGCCTTGGCGGCGGGCGACGCGGCTTAGCCCTTGCAGGGCGGAGGGGAAGCGCGGGGCGATCTGAAGGACGGAACGGAAGAGGGATTCGGCCGTGGCTAAATCGCCGGCAAGCAGGGCCTCGTCCCCTTGGCGGATGGTGTCGGGAATGGCCTCGACGGCGGCGTTGGCCGAGAATTGGGAGGAATCCAGCCAGCGGTGCTCGCTCAAGGGAGGAGTGGGGACGGGGGGCGAAAGGGGCGCCGGCGGCGGCTGGATGGTCAGGGCCATCTGCCGCGGATCGGCGCCGGGTTGCAGGGCGAGTTCGCCGAGCATTTTTCCGAGGCGTTCCAACACCGGGGGCCAGTCGTTGCGCGTCGTCTGACGGAACAGGCGGACGGTGCGATACCAGGGGCTTTCGTCGCCGCGAATCGCCCAGCGCCAGGAGGGAATCATGGGGAGCAGGGTCCAGGCGGGGGTCCCGACCGCGCCGGCCATATGGACGGTGGCGTTGCCGACGGAGATGACCAGGTCGAGCGCCGCAATCTTGGCGGCGAAGCTGTCGACGTCGACGAGGGGGTCTCCTTGTTCAAAATCGTGGAGTGTGACGCCGAATTCGTCGTAGACGGCGTCGACGTCGGCGGAGGCGTCGCCGTATTGCAGGTTGATGAAGTGGACGTGTGGAGTATTCAGCACGGGGCCCCAGGCTTCCAGGGGGATGGAACGCTTGCGGCGTTCGAGGGGCTTGCCGCCGGCGCGCCAGGAGATGCCGACTTTCAGGCCTGGTCCCAGCGCGGCGAAGCGCTCGCGCCATTGCTCTAGGAGGGCGGGGTCGACGGTGAGGAAGCGTTCGCGGCGGGGGAAGGACTCTCGGTTGGGTCGGAGGTGCAGGGGAAGGCTGCCGATCGGCGTCTGGACGTCGAACGGTTCGGAGAGCGGCATGGGGGCCCAATCCTTGCGGCGGGCGTAGCCGTGGACGGTCGCCTGGGGAAAGGAGCGGCGGAAGAGTTTTTCCAGGCGGAGGTCGCAGAGGACGATGCAGCGTTTTGCGAGGGGAATGAGGTCGGGGAGGCAGGAGGCGAAGACGATTTCGTCGCCGAGGCCCTGTTCGGCGTGGACGACGATGGTTTTGCCGGCGAGGGAGGCGCCGTCCCAGCGCGGTTCCGTGAAGCGGTCCAGTTGGACTTCGTCGGCGGCCTGGCGAAGCTCGTAGCGTCGCCAACCTTCTTCGTACTGGCCGAGATGGAGGTAGCAGATGCCAAGATTCCAGTCGGCTTTGACGTATTGCGGATTCAGCTCGAGCGCGCGGTGGTAATGGACCATTGCCTCCTCGATACGCCCTTGCTCGCGGAGGGCGTTGGCGAGGTTGTATTCGGCCAGGGCGCAGTTGGGGTGGACGGCGACCGCCTGCTCCGCCCAATGTGTGGAGTCGGCGTAGCGTTCTTGCTGTTCCATCAGTCCCGAGAGATTGACGAACGCGGGTTGGAACCCCGGTCGGCATTCGAGGACCTTGAGGAAGCAGTCGTAGGCGGCCTGGTGTTCGTGTTGCTCGATGTAGGTGACGCCCATTTCGAACCAGAGGGCGAAGTTGCGGGGGTCGCGGCCAAGGGCCTGGCGAAAGGCGGCGAGGGAGTCATCGAGGCGCTTGGCGCGGCGGGCCTGGACGCCGTGGATGCGCAAAGCGATGGGATGGGAGGGGTCGAAGTCGAGGACCGGCTGGGCGGCTGCGGCAGCGGCCGAATAGCGTTCGGCGTTGAAATGAACCGCGGCGGTTTCCAGATGGACGCGGACCGGATGGGGCAGGGCGAGGGAGGAGGGATTACGGTCCGGCGTGGGGGGGGACGCTCCGGCGGGACGAAAGGGAGACTGAGGCAACCGTTCGTCGAGCGAGGCAAGATTGGTAAGGGCCTGGGTGCAGGAGGGATCGAGGGCGAGGGCTTGTTCAAAGCATTCGCGGGCGGCGGAGATTTGTCCCAGTTCGCGGCGGGCGAGGCCTAAATTGTTGAGGGCGGCAAAGTAACCGGGGGCCAGTTCGACCGCACGGGCAAAGGCGGACTCGGCGGCGGCGAAGTCTTTTAGCTCGAGGCAGTTCGCGCCCAGGTAGTTGAAGACCTTGGGGTTGTCGGGCCAGAGTTCCTTGGCGCGGAGATAGTGGTCCTGCGCGGAGGCGAATTGGCCGAGCGAGCGGTAGGCGTTGGCCAGGGCGAAATGGGATTGGCGGCTATTGGGGCAACGGGCGACGGCCTGGCGCAATGCGTCGATCGCTTTTTCGACCTGGCCGGCGGCGAGATGGGTATCCGCCAGCTCCCGCAGGAGGGAGTCGTCGGGGCCGGCAATGCTGACTGCACGTTCGAGCGAGCGAACGGCAAGATCGGTGCGATGCGTTGCCTGCGCTATGCGAGAGAGGCAGAGCAGGGCCTGGGGATGGCGGGGGGTATGCATAAGGATTTGGTTGCAGAGCGATTCGGCCGTTTCCAGGTCGCCGGCGGCTCGGGTGCGCTCGGCTGCTTCGAGGAGCGCCAGCGTGGGGAGATGCTTGTCGGCGGAGGGGGGAAGGATGAGTTCTGGCGATGGTGTCGGAGTATTGGGTTGCGAATTTGGCAGCGGCGCCGGCAGCGATTTTGGCTGTGAAGTGGATGAGTTTTTCGCAAGTTGCCGCGACGGATGGAGGTCGAAGTATGGTTGGCGGCTGGCGAGTTCGTGCAGCCGGGTTGCGACCTGCGCGAAGACGTCGGACCAGCCGACGTCGGATTGGCGAAAACAGCGGACGTTGGGATACCAGGGGGAATGTTCGCCGCTGGCTCCCCAGCGCCAGGCGGGAACGCGCGGCAGGAGTGTCCAGGTAGGGACTCCGAGCGCGCCAGCCAAGTGGACCGTGGAGTTGCCGACCGAGATGACGAGGTCGAGGGCCGAGAGTTTGGCGGCGAAGTCATCGAAGTGGACAAGCGGGTCGCCGGCGGGCCAATCGTGGATTTCGAGGCCGGATTCGGCGGCTTGCGCCAGCTCCGCGGCGGTTTCGCCGTATTGGATGTTGATCAAGGCGACGCTGCGGGGGTCGAACAGAGGAAGCCAGTCGGAGAGGGACGTGGTGCGGCGGCGGCGTTCGGTAGGCTGGCCGCCGGCCCGCCAAGAGATACCGACTTTTAGCCGGCGTCCAAGGGGGGCAAAGCGGCTGCGCCAAACTTCGACGGCGGCTGGATCGGCGCGGAGGAACGACTCGCGGGAGGGAAAACTCTTCAGGTCGGTCCGGAAGAAACGGGGCAGATCGCCGAGGGGAGTTTGAAAGTCGACCGGGTGGGGCAGGTCGGCCGGGCGCCGGTCTTTGCGGCGCTGGTAGCCTATGAAACGCGCCTGAGGGAAGGAGCGCTCGTACAGACCGACCAGGCGAGGGTCGCAGACGACGACGACCCGCGCGGCGGCGGCGAGGAGATCGGGGAGGCAACTGGCGAAGAAGATTTCGTCGCCGATACCTTGCTCGGCGTGACACACGATCGATTTGCCGGCCAGCGGTTCGCCTTGCCAGCGCGGCTGGGGGTAGCTGTCGATGACGACTTCGCCTGCCTGGCGGCGCCAGCCGTAGTCCAGCCATCCGGGAGCGTATTGGCCAAGGGCTAAATGGCAGAGTCCGCGGTTCCAGCGAGCCTTGGCGAGTTCGGGGCGGAGTTCGAGGGCACGGTCAAAACGGGAGATGGCCTGTTCAAAGCGTCCCTCCGACAACAGGGCGTTGCCGAGATTGAACTGGGATACGGCGCAGTTCGGGTCGAGCTGTGCGGCCTGCTCGAAGGCGGGAAGGGCCTCGGCGAGTCGGTCGAGTCGTTCGAGGACCGCGCCGCGATTGGTCCAAGCGTCGGGGAGGGTCGGATCGAGTTGCGTGGCACGTTGGAAGGAGGAAAGGGCGGCTTCGAGGTGGCCGGACTGATGAAGAGCGATGCCGAGTTCCAGATGGAACGGAGCGGAATGGGAGTCGTAGTGGATGGCCTGGCGGAGCAGCTCGACCGCCAGGTTGAGCCGCCCGGCGCGGCGGGCAACGGCGCCTTGCAGGAACAGAGCCTCGGGATCGTGGGGACGGGCGCGGAGGAGCATCTGCAGCTCGACCTGGGCCTGGTCGAGTTGCCCGGTGGCGAGGCAATTGCGCGCGGCAGCCAAACGGTCGCCGTTGGTCGGCATGTAGCTTCCCGTTGCTGGGTGTTGGCAAAACGTTTGCAGGCGAACGCCTGGCGCGGGGAATCCCGTGCATCGTATAGAATCGGCCCGGCAAGGTCCGCTTCGTGGGAAAAACTTGCCGGGACTGCCTGAATAACCGTATGGATCGTATTCGGGTCCGACGGGTCCGTGCTGGCAGGGTTGAAGGACGGTTTGGCCTCGAAGTCTGAGGCGGTAACGCGAACCGGCCCGCGGGGTGAGCGCGGGCCGGTCGAGAAACGATCGGGAGATCGACCTGGGCAACGTTTATCGCAACAGGGCGAGCACGTTTTGCGGGTTCTGGTTGGCGATTTGCAACACCGAGGTGCCGGACTGGACCAGAATCTGAGCCCGAGTGAGCTTGGCGCTTTCGACGGCGAAGTCGGCGTCGCGGATCGAGCTTTCGGCGTCGGTGAGGTTTTCCAAGGCGTCGTTGAGGGTGAAGATGTTGGTTTCGAGGGTCGTCTTCTGGAAGGCGCCCAGCCGACCGCGAAGTCCCGTGACGCTGGAGATCACTTCGTCGACGATTTTCGCCGCACCCTTGGTGTCCTGGTTGAGGTCCTTGCCGCCACCGGAACGGAGCTCGTAGAGCTTGCCGCTGACGCCGCCCAGGGTGGCGGTGCTGAGGCCCTGGACTCCCAAGCGGGCCTGCTGGTTGCTGACCACATCGGGACCGATCTGGAAGCTGGCCCCGCCGCCGGTGATGCTGAAGCTGAAGCTGTCGCCGTCCTGGTAGTCGCTATTGACGGTGAAGCCCAAGTCCAAGGTGGAGGTGTTGATGGTGGCACGCAAGCCGTTGCCGGTGGCTTGGACACCGTTGATGCGGGCCACGACATCGCGGCCGGTGCTACGATCGGTGACGACGCCGGAGGAATCCGTCGTGGCGAATGAGCCAGCGCCCAGGGCCTTGGCGGAGACGAAGGCGTCGGCGCCGAACTCAATCGATTCCAGCCGCAACACCGAGCCGGAGATCGCACCCGAGGCGACCGAGGCGGAGACGCCCGTGGCATCGGACACCAGGTTGATGGCGTTGCTAATGTCATTGACCGTCGAGTTCGGACCGAAGTTGAACGTCTCGAAGCCGCTCTTGCCGCCGACCTGGAGGACCACGGCCGACGAGAGCGTTCCGCCGGAATATTCGAGGGCGGCCTGCTTGGCCTGCGAGTCGATGCGTACTTGAACGCTGATCGAACTGGCGGTGCCGAAATTGGCCTGGTCGATCTTCAGGTCGGAGATCGCCGAGGTCCCGGTCGATCCGCCGGCCGTTACGCTGTTGGTGGTGCCGGCCGAGTAGACGCCCAGCCCAGCGTTGGAGGTGCTGGCACTGAAGGCGCCGTTGGCGTTGATGGCGGTGATGAGCTCGGCCGTGGTGGCAGCCGTGCTGCGATTGATGGTGAGGGTCTTGGTACCCGTGTCGTAGGTAGCCCGCGCGGCGGCATCGGAGGTCGCGACTACAACCGAAGCGTTGTTGTAATTGGGCCCGCCGCTGACGGCCGAGAGGACAATGCGGTTGTCGTTGGCGCCGCCGGTGGTGGCCGAGTTGGTTGTGCCTGCGGTCAAGGTGCCCAAGCCGACGCCCTGAGCCGTGGCGACGAACACGCCACCTGCATTGATCGCGGAAGCGATGTCCGCGGTCGTGGCACTGGCGCTGCGGCTGATGGAAAGAGTCTTGGTGGCGGTGTTGTAGGAGGCGCGAGCGGCGGCGTCGGAGGTGGAGACCACCACCGAAGTATTGAAATTGCTGCCGGTGTTGACCGCCGAGAGGGAAATGCCCGTGGTGAACGTGCCGCCAACGGTGGCGCTGGTTGTGGTTGCCGCGCTCAGAACGCCAAGGCCGGTGCCTTGGGCCGTCGCGACGAACACGCCGCCGGCGGTAATGGCCGAGGCCACATCCGTCGCCGTAGCCGCGGCACTGCGGCTGACGGTCAATGTTCTGGTGGCAGTGTCGTAGGAGGCGCGAGCGGCGGCGTCCGAGGTGGAGACGGTGACGGACGCGTTGTAGGTGGCGCCGACATTAACGGCCGACAGGGTGACTTGGTTGGCGAACGAGCCGCCGGCAGTGGTCGCACTGTACGAGGTCGTGGCGGCGCCGGTGGAGAAGATCGCACCCGCCGAGGTGGCGCTCGCGGCCAACTGGGTGCTGGCGGTAAGGGCGTTGACGAGCGTCACTACATCGCCAGCTGTGGAGGCGGAAAGCAAGGTCAATGTGAGGACGTTGCCTGCAAAGGTTGCCGAAGCGGCGCCCGCGCCCGTGAGATTGACTTGTACCTTGACGCCGTTGAGGCCGGTACCGGCGCTAAGGGCGGCGAAGCTGACGGCGCCCGTGGCGCCGGTCAGAGTGGCGGCGGCGTTGGCGTCGGCGCCACCACCGAAGGAACCGACGGCGCGGGCATCGACGCCGCCGCCAACAGAACCGGCGGCGCGGGCATCGACGGTGGTGCCGAAAGTGCCGCTGGCACGGACGGCGGCGCTACCGGCGCTGGTGGCGAGGAAGTCCAAGCTGCCGTCGAGCAAGCGGCGGCCCTGGAAGGAGGTGGTTTGGGCGATGCGGTCGATGGCTTCGAGCGAGCTATCGACTTGGAGCTGATTGGCTTGGATCTGCTCGTCGCTAAGGGCGCCGGTGTTGGCGGCTTCGCTGACGAGTAGATCGGAAGAGC
>JALHPA010000022.1 GCA_022842745.1 Pirellulales bacterium | reverse complement strand
TGGGCTTTTTGCCGGTCAGTTTGAGGACGCCGTAGACGAGTCCGAGGAGGCCGAGGACGAGGGCGGAAAGCGTTCCGGTCTCGACGAGACGCCGATCCTTGGCCATCTCTTGAGTAAGTTGAGCGAATGAATCGCGGGCTTTGCGATCGATTTTCAGGCGGGCGTAGAGGCGGTACATGGGGACGACCGAAGACTCGAGGTTGAGATTGGAGCGTTCCCAGTGCAGGGCTTCGACATACGAGCGACGGATGAAGCCGGGGGCGAAGTGGATTTCGGCCGCGGCCGCGGGACCCAGGTCGTTGCGAACCAGTTCGCGGACGGCGGCTTCGAGGCGGATATCAAGGTCGGTTTCACATTCGCGTTGCGAGGCGTGGCGGTCGGTGCTGAGGGTCTCGCGGTAGACGCCCTGGTTGTCGATGTCGGAGGGGGCGAGGATCCAGTTGGGGGCCGGCTCTTCGGCGAGGGGTATGAAGCCGTCGGCGGGTTTTGCTGGGGGAGGATTGGATTTGGAAGAGGCGTCCGTGGGCGGAACCTCAGCGGGGGAAGGGGTCGGACCGGGAGAAGGATCGGCCGCGCGGGCAATCGCGTCCGCCGCGGCAGCTCCCGCGGCGGCGATTGCTGCGCGCGCGGCTTCCGCGGTGGGATGTTCAGCGGGAATGGGATGTTCCATGGGCCGAGTGACGTGCTCGGGTTGGGGATATGGTGGGGCGACGGTGACTGGAGCTTCGGAGTGGGGCGGCAGGATGGGCTGGCTTTCCCAACCAATGATGGGGCGGTTGACCGCGTTTCCTTGGCGGGCGACGTAGACGTAGGGGACGGCGATGAAGAAGAACAAGGCGGCCGCGATGCCGAAGAAGGCGAGGAGGGGGGTGATCGCGCCACGGCCGGCGCTACGGAACAGCGCTCGAACGGCACCGACAAGAACGGCGCCGCACAATCCGATCAGCAACAGCGCCGCCACGAACCCAGACAACCGGGGGTCAAAAAAGGGTCCACTGGACATGATTAGCCTCGGTTCGCGGAGGTCCAAATTTTGATCGGGCCGGCTTGAGCGGTTGGAAGTCTAGGCTGAAAAACGACGAGGCCGGTTGGTTGTGGCCACGCCGGATGGAAATGGGCCAACGGATGTTATTCGTAAGTCGCCGCGGCGAATTGTTTTCCCGGAGGGGACCAGCGGGAGGACAATTGGACGGCGACGGAAATGATGGCGGCGGAGATTACGCCCCAGGGTTGGGGGAAGAACCAGAACTGGTGGAGGATCCAGGCCCAGAGGACCATGCCTGCGGTGGTGAAAACGCCGAGGCGGGTGGTGCGGAGGGGGTCGGCTTGCCGCCACCAGCGGGGGACGAGGAACAGGAAGCCGAAATAGGCGAGAAAGGCCATTAAGCGGGGCGCGCCGCTCATGTAGTACATGGGGTCCGAGTCGCCGCGGAAGGGGCGGGTGGAGGACCAGTCGACTTCGTTGGGGAGACTGACCATCAGGTGTCCGTACATTCCGTAGGCGAGCGAGCCGACGGCGAGTCCCAAGATAAGCATGACAAAGCGGCGGAGCATGGCGTCGCCGGCGGCGCCTTCCCAGAGCTTGGCGGGGATCAGGATGGCCCAGGCGCCGATCGTGCCGACGAAGGCCAACCAGGCTAGCTGATTTGGCTCGGGCTGGTGATCGCGGATCATGACCATCATGAGGGCGGCCACGAGCGACACGACGGCGGCCATGAGCATCGAGCCGAGGAGGGAGGCGAAGCGATCGCGCGGCGTGCCCAGGACGAGTGCGGGGACGGGGCGCTCTTTACGCCGCCATTTGCGCAGGGTCGTGCTTTGATCGTTGTTTTTGATCGCGAGCGGCGGGGGGCCGGGTGGGGAGGGAGCGGCAGCGTGGAGCGCGTCGCCATTCTGGGGCGGGGCGGCAGCGGGCGGCGCTACTGGATAGGGGGAGGTGACTTTGGAGGGAGCGCTCGTATCGTTGGGGGGAATGGGTTCCCGGAATGCGAGCACCACGGCGCGACCGACCCGGTAGACGCCGTAGAGCATGCCTCCGAAGACGACCACGGAGATCCAGAGTCCGGCGGTATATACCAGGAGGACGATGGCGACGATCTTGATGAGGTTTCGCTGTTTGCGCCCGAGGTTGGCATGGGCCCAGGCGGAGCGGAGCTGCAGGACGGTCTGGCGGACGAAGCGGGCGACCGGCTCGTCTTCGAAGAACGGGGGGAGGGTCGGCGCCGCGGCGCCGGCGGCCCCGTGGAAACGATGCGGGGCGGCGGTCGAACCGGCGGTCGCGGTTTCCCGATTGTGGTCGGGCAATGGTTGGCTTGCGGGGCGAGCGGCGGCGGGACCGGTCCAGGCGCCTTCGATGCGGGGGAGGAGGGCGAGCATGTCGGCCACGGAGTGAAAGCGGACATCCGGGTCTTTGGCCAGGGCCCGCGCGACGGCGGTGCGGTAGGGTTCGGCGAGCCGGTTGGTATCTGGCTCGGCGGTGAGGTGCTTCATCAGGACCTCGCCGATGCTCTCGCCCTCGAAGGGGACGTGGCCAGTGAGCATTTCGTAGAGGATGACGCCGAGGGCGTAGATATCGATTTCCTTGCCGTAGCGGCCGTTGGCGACCTCGGGGGCCATGTAGTGAACGGTGCCGACGCTGCCGGTCTGGCCGCTGCGGCGGCTGCAGGAGATGAATTTGGACAAGCCGTAGTCGCCGATCTTTACGACGCCTTCGTCGCTGAAGATGTTGCCGGGCTTGAGGTCGCGGTGGACGACGCCATGATCGTGGAGGTAGGCGACGCCGGCGGCGATACCGTGGAACCAATGGAGGACGCGGTGGAGGGGCATTCCATTGGGGTGGGCGGCGATGACTTCTTCGAGGCACTCGCCGGAGACGAACTCCATGACGACCCAGTTTTCGTCGTGTTCTCCTTGTTTGATGTCGTAGAGGGCGAGGAGGTTGGGGTGCTTGAGGTTCAAGCACTGGGTAACGCCGCGGATTTCAATATCGAGGTTGCGGCGGATGAGCTTGAGGGCGACTTCCTTGCCGGCGTCGCTGACGGCGAAATAGACCTCGCCGAAACCGCCGTGGCCGATACCGCGTTTGATGGTGTATCCATCGAGCGGGCGGGATCCGCTGGCGTGGACAAACCGAGTGCCGCTCCCTGCCGTTTCGGCCAAATCGAGTTGGGTCGCGCGCAGGTTCATGAGAATGTCAGAGTCCCTGTTTAGCCTAACCAGTTCGTCCGCAGGTTGCAAAGCGATCATGGGGGAGGCAATTGCCGCATGGCGCGGAGGGCCGTGGTCGCCCGGCGGGCGGGCTGGGGCGGGTCCGACCGGCTTTGCAACAGATCCTTGTTAAGCAATGAGTTACGTCGGGTCCGGGATGGGGCGCAGGTTCGTTGGGGAACCTCGTCATGTTTAATGTTCGCAGGGGGAGGCGGGATATTGGCATTCGGGGGCGTAGTTTTTTTGAATTGGGGGTTGTGGCTTGGGGAAGCCTGCGGTGGTTGGCTGCCGCGGACGACGGTTTTGGGGGTGCAAGCGGACGCTGCGGGGAATGGCCCGCTGGGAGGCTAGCGGGGGGCCGGTTCGGAGGATGCGGATTCGAACAGGGCGATGCTGGCGGTGAAGCCGTGGAGGAAGTTTTGTCCCCCGACGGGGCCAAGCTCGCCTTGGGCGAAGATGCCTGCCGCGGGGAGGGGGCCGAATTCGGAGGCCAAGCATTGGATATCGTGATTTGGGACATCGAAGAGTCGGGTACCGCGGCCGTTGCAGGTGAAGAGGAGGGCCCCGGCGGGGGAGGCGCCATCGTGTCGGGCTTGCTGGAGGAGGGCTTGCAAGTCTTGGTCCGCGGATTCGCGATCCCGGATGTGGAATTGGACGGTTTGGCCGGGTCGGAAGTAGTCTCCGACGGCGATGGCGCCGCTGTTGGGGTCGGCGCCGACGACATTGCGGACGAGGAAATCGCCGCGGCGGAAGTTGTCGCGGTATTCGCTCATGGCACGGCCGACGTGGAGGCCCTGGCGGAAGAGCTGGCGATCGTGGAGATCGAGGGACTCGTAGACGTTTTGCAGTTGGCGCATGGCGGGGAGGCCGCTGAGTTCGAGGATCAGGTTGCGCTCGGCCTTGGTGATGACGAAATGGCGGCCGACGGGTTTGCAGCCTTGGGAGACGACGGTGCGGAGGCGGACCGGTCCTTGGAGGAGCGCGGCGACGGCACCTTGGGAGGCGACCTGCTCGCCGAGGACCAGGCGATTTTTGCCGGGACCCCAGCCGCCGCTGGCCATGCCGCCGATCAGGCGGAGGGGAGTGGGCTGCTGGTTTAGGTGGGCGGCGAGGACGTCGGCGGGAAAGCTGAAGGGGTCGGCTAGCAGGAGGAGGGCGCCGGAGTCGGAGTCGGCGGCGCTCCATTCGCTGGGCCAGCCGGCGAAGAGGGGTCCATCGGGGGTCTGTTCGAAGTCGATGCGGGCGGTGGCGACCGAGGTGGAGGGGAGCCGGGCGGCCCAGAGGGCGAGGGCAGGCCCTTCCTCGATTTCCTGGGAGGGGCCGACGATGGACTCGCCGGTGCAACCCAAGAGCCGATCGGTTCCCAGGCGCTGGCAGATGGACTGTGCGACGGCCTGGAGCTGGTCGGCATGGTGGGGGGAGACGAAGAGCATGGCCAGATCGGCCGGGCCGCCCAGTTCGGATTGGATCTGGGCGCCGGCGAAGTCGGCGGCGGAGAGGGAATCGTCGTCGGTGGAGAGGGCGGAGGCGATGGATAAATCCATAGAGCAGGAAAGTGAAATCTATTGGGAGGAATGCGTCGGCGGGACCGCAGGGAAGGGGTTGTCAGTCGGCGTAGAGGCGTTCGATCTCGGAGGCGAAGTGTTGTTCGATGGCGCGGCGGCGGAGCTTGAGGGTGGGGGTTAGTTCGTCGTGCTCGACGCTGAAGGGGCGGGGGAGCAGACAGAAAGCGCCGATTTGTTCGCAATGGGCGACGACGGAGAGGCGGGAATCGATCCGCTCGCGATAGAGCTGCACGAGGCCGGGGTCATCGAGGGCGTGCAGGCGATCGGGGGGGAGACCGCGGCGGGTCAGCTCTCTGGCCAGTTCTTCGCGGTTGGGGACGATGAGGGCGGCGAGGAAGTTGCGGCGGTCGCCGACGATCAGGGCCTGCTGGATCAGCGGGTCTTCGGTCAGGAGGCGCTCGATGTAATTGGGGGCGATATTTTTTCCCCCGGCAGTGACGATGATTTCTTTTTTGCGACCGGTGATATAGAGGAAGCCGTCGGAATCGAGGCGGCCCAGGTCGCCGGTGTAGAGCCAACCGTCGACGAGGACGGCGGCGGTGTCGTCGGGACGTTTCCAGTAGCCGCGCATAACGTGCGGTCCGCGGGTGAGGATTTCGCCGTCGGGGGCGATGCGGACTTCGACCCCTTCGACCGGCTGCCCGACCGATCCTACGCGATTGGCGGCGGGGATGCAGGTGGTAATGACAGGCGAGGTTTCGGTGAGGCCGTAGCCTTGGAAGAGGGGGACGCCGGCGCGGTTGAAGTAATCCCAGACGGAGTCGGAGAGTGGAGCCCCGCCGGAGCAGGCCATGCGGAGGCGACCGCCGAAGAGTTCGGGGAGCCGGCAGCGGGCGGTATCGGGGTCCCAGTTCTGGCTGGCGGCGTACCGGTAGACTTTGTCGTAGAAATAGGGGACGCCGTTGATGAGGGCGGGGCGGAGTTGGCCGCAGTTGGCGATGATTTTTTCGCGGCTTTCGGCAAGCGCCATTCGGGAGCCGCGGGCGATCCAGGCGTAGAGGTCGGCGGTACGGGCGAAGATGTGCGAGAGGGGCAACCAGCAGAGGCGGAGATCGGCGGGTTCGGTCTGGTGGGCGGCGACGCAAGCGAGGGCGTTTGTGGTGAGATTGCCGTGGGTGAGCATGACCCCCTTGGGTTCGCCGGTGGTACCCGAGGAATAGAGGATGGTGGCGAGGCTGTCGGGGCCGACGGAAGCAGAGGCGGCGGCGAGGGAGTGCGGAGAAACGTGAGCGCCGGCCGCGAGCAACTCTTCAAGGGGGCGAAACGGCAGACGGGAGGGGACACCGGGGGGTGGGTCGTAGGAGAACCAGCGGAGACCGGGGGGCCAGTCGGTATCGACGGCGTCGAGAGCGGCAATCTGCGCGGAGCCGGAGACGAGGACCAGGCGGGGTTCGGTATCGAGGATTTGAAAGGCCATTTGCGGGCCGGAGAGGGCCGCATGGACGGCGACGTGGATTCCGCCGACGGCGTGGATGGCGAGGTCGGTCACGATCCACTGGACGCGGTTCTCGGAGATTTGGACGACACGGTCGCCAGGCTGTACGCCAACCGCCAGGAGGGCGGCGGCGAGTTGGTCGACCTGCGCCGATAGTTCGCTCCAGGCCAGGGAGGAGAACTGGCCGTTTTGGGGGGCAACCAGGGCGGGAAGGTGGGGCGAATCGGCCACCCGCCGCCGCAGCAATTCGACAAGCGTGGCAGGCAAGGGGGCGGACATTCCGACTCCCGGATCTGGATGGAGCGAAGGCGCGCGGGCCGGGGCGCGAAGCGCGCGAGGGCAAGCAAAAGATGCAGCCTAGCGTTTTTTGGCTTTGGGGGCAGCCAGTTTTTTTCTGGGGCCGACGAGATCGAGGAAGCGCTGGACTTGTTCTCGGCCGTAGACGGGCTGGCGATACCGGTTGACGGTTTTGAAGGGGCGCCCCCCCTTGAAGCCGGCGTCGGCGAGGAGTTTGCGGATTTGGCGCAATTCGGTCATGGAGAGTGCGACCAGTCGGACCTCGTCTCCTTTCTTGTACTTTCGGCCTTCCTTCTTTTGCCGCGAGGCGTTCTGGACGAGAACGTAGCCATTGCGGTGGTAGAAATCGGAGAGCGTTTTCAGTTGGGAACCGGCGGTCTTGGTTTTGGACATGGCGGTCTCGACTTGTTTTCGGTTGGCAGAAACGGAAATAAGACTCGCCCCTCACACTCGTTCCAAGATGGTGGCGATTCCTTGCCCCACCCCGATGCACATGGTCGCCAGCCCCACCTCGGCGTTCTTGTCCATCATAGTATGTACCAAGGTGGTTGCAATACGCGCGCCGCTGGCCCCAAGGGGGTGGCCGATGGCGATTCCGCCCCCCCGCACGTTGACCCGATCCTCGTCCAGGCCGAGGAGCTGGATGCAGGCGAGGGCTTGGGCAGCGAAGGCTTCGTTCAATTCGACGAGGTCGAGGTCGTCGAGGGTCATGCCAGCCCGTTTGAGGGCTTTTTGGGTTGCGGGTACAGGGCCAGTACCCATGACGGCGGGTTCGACGCCGACGACGGCGGTGGCGAGGATGCGGACGAGGGGTTTGAGGCCCAGATTCTGGGCGGTCTGTTCGCTCATGACGAGGAGGGCTGCGGCGCCGTCGTTCAAGGGGGAGCTATTGCCGGCGGTGACGGTGCCGAGACCTGGGGGGAGGAAGGCGGGTTTGAGAGCGGCGAGGGCTTCGAGGCTGGTTTCTGGACGGACAGACTGGTCGCGATCGATCAAGGTCCGTTCGCCGGCCTCGTTCCGACCCCAGACGGGGACGATTTCGGCGGCGAATTCACCCGCGGCATGGGACTGGGCGGCGCGGAGGTGGGAGCGAAGGGCGAACTGGTCTTGTTCCTCGCGGGAGATGCCCTGGGTCTGGGCGAGGAATTCGGCGGTGATTCCCATATGCAAGGCGGCCTTGCTGGTGCGATGGAAGAGCTTGGGATTGAGGTTCATGCCGGCGTCCATCGCGATATGGTGCATGTGCTCCAGCCCCCCCACGATCTGCACGTCTTCACCGCCGGCGAGAATGGCGTGGGCGGCCTGGTTGAGGGCTTGAAGGCTGGAGCCGCAGAGACGGTTGACGGTGGCGCCGGCGGTATGCATGGGGAGGCCGGCCATGAGGGCGACGGCGCGGGCGGCATTGAAGCCCTGTTCGCCCTGCTGCTGGGTGTTGCCGAGGACGACGTCCTCGATATGGGCCGGGTCGATGCCGGTGCGACGGACGAGGGCCTCTACGACGGCCACGGCGAGGTCGTCGCTGCGGACATCCCTGAATACGCCTTTTTCTTTGTGCGAGCGGCCGATGGGGGTGCGCACGCAATCAACAATTACCGCGCGATTCATCCGCTGATTCTCCTACTGACTCTGTCCGAATGGAAGGATTGCCGAGGCACCAGTTGGGGCGACTGGCGCTTCGACCGGCTAGGGGCGCGCCTGGGGGGCTTCGCCGGCCAGGTCGTAAAACTTTTTTCCGGACGCGGCCAGTTCCAATAGGAGCGGGGTGGGCCGCATCCGGGTACCGAGGTGGGAAAATTGTTCCAAGCGGCGCACGACTTCCGCCGCGCCGATCGTGTCTACCCAAAACAGCAATCCGCCTTTGAAGGGAGGAAAGCCGAGTCCGTAGATCAGGCCGAGGTCGATGTCGCGGACGTCGCGCACGATGCGTTCGTCGATGACGCGGGTTGCTTCGAGCACCATGGGGAGGAAGAGTCGCGATTCGACCTGGTCGTCGGTCAATTGCACGCGGTCGCGGAGGAGGGGCTGTAGCAATTCGTCGAAGGCGGGGTCCGGCTCGCCGCGTTCGCTGCCTTTGGAATACTTGAAGAAGCCTGCGCCGCTTTTTTGGCCGAGTCGCCCGGCGCGGAGCAGGGCGGGGAGGACCGGGGAGGCGGCGGTGCGGTCGGGGAAGGCGGTCGCCATGACGCGGCCGGCGAGGGCAGCAGTGTCCAGGCCGACGACGTCGTAGAGGGTGATTGGCCCCATAGGCATGCCGAAATCCTTGGCGGCGCGCTCGATTTGCTTGATGGGGACGCCGTCGAGGAGCAGTTCCAGCGCCTCGTTCATATAGGGGAGGAGGAGCCGGTTGACGAGGAAGCCGGGGCCATCGTGGACGACGATGGGGGACTTGCCGATGCGTTTGGCGTAGGCGACGGCCGCGGATATGGTCGCGTCGCTGGTCTGAGGTCCGCGGATGACCTCGACTAGGGGCATTTTCCGGACGGGATTGAAAAAGTGGATGCCGCAGAATTGCTGTGGCCGGGCCAGGCCGTCCGCCAATTCGGCCACGGGGATGGTGGAGGTATTGGTGGCCAGAATGGCATTTGGTTTCAGTTGGGGTTCGAGGCGGGTGTAGACTTTGCGTTTGATATCGGGATTTTCGACGACGGCCTCAATGACGAGGTCGGAGGCGGCGAGTTCGGAGTCGGAACTGGTCGCGTTGAGGAGGGCGGCGTAGCGCACGGCGCGGGCAGGGTCGGGACCCTTAAGTTCCTTGCTGTAAGCGACCTCCTCGATGACCTTGGCGACACCGGAGGCGAGAGCGGGGGGGGAGGCGTCTCCCAGGGCGACGGGCAGATCGCGGCGGACGTTGGCGGCGGCGATGCCTGCGCCCATGATACCGGCGCCGATGACGGTGACGGAGCGGATTTCGGACGGGGGAGCGATGGGGGAGGCGACGCCGGGGTCTTTTTTGTTGCGGTCGCTCAGGAAGAAGACGTTGACGAGGGCGCGGTTGACGGGAGAGCCGAAGAGTTCGGCCATGCCTGCGGCTTCGAGTTCGCAGGCGGCGTCGGCGTCGACGAGAGCGCCTTCGAGGAGGACATTGAGGGCGGCGAGGGGGGCGGGGTATTTGCCCTTGGTTTGTTGTTGGATGTAGCCGGAGGCGGTGGCGCCGAGGAAGCCGAGTTCGGTTTCGTTGACGTCGATGGGGCGTCGCCAGCGTTCGCGATCGGCGAGAAAGGTTTGGAGGCGTTGTTCGGCACGGATCAGCCGGATGGCGGCGGCGGTCAATTGGGGGGCGGGGACAATATCACTGGCCAAGCCCATGGCGAATGCCTGGTGGGGGCCGATGCTTTCGCCGCCCGTGACCAGTTCGACGGCGTTGCCGAGACCGACGATGCGAGACGAGCGGGCGGTTCCGCCCCAGCCGGGGAAGAGGCCAATTTTAACCTCGGGAAAGCCGAACTGGGCTTTTGGATCGTCGGCCATGATGCGACGGTCGCACCAGATGGCCAGCTCGGCGCCGCCGCCGAGACAGATACCGCCGATGGCGGCGACGGTGACGCCGGGGAACAAAGCGAGGCGTTGGAAGAGGGACCGTCCGTGGCGGCACATCTGGGAGATTTGGTCGGTGGGGAGATCGAACGAGCGGGCGAACTCGCGGAGATCGGCGCCGGCGATGAACATGCCGGGCTTGGCGGAGTCGATAATGAGTCCGGCGAGGCCGGAGCGGGACTCAAGCTGGTCGAGGCAGTCAGCGAGTTCGGCGAGGACGTCGCTGGCGAGGACGTTCGCGCTTTTGCGGGGGTCGTCGAAGGTGAGGCGGGCGATATCTGGCTCGGGCCAGGTAAGCTGTAGTACGTTGTTCTTCTGCATGCTGGCGAGGTCGATGTCTCCGAGTTAAGGTTGTGGGTGGGCGGATTTGAATCGCGGCGGCGCCGGCAGCGCTCGGTTTCCAATTCTATCCGGGGATGGCGGGGGAAAAACCTTGCGCGGGGAAGATTTTCGTGGCATACTGCCCCAGGTTGACTTTCTGCTTGGGATCGCTGGCCAAAGATCATCGCATGTCGAAATACATATTACCGACCTTCGCGTTGTGGGTGTTGGTGGTTGTTTTGGCGGCTGGCGCATTAACGGTGGCCGGATGCGGGGATGCCCGGCCGTCCGGGGATGGGCAACTTTGGGAGGCCCCGCCTGGGACCCCGACCGTGGCATTGACGATTGATTTTGGGGATGGGGCGGAGAAGCGATTTTTGCGGCTGCCGTGGCGGGAGAAGCTGACGGTGCTGGACATTTTGCGAGCGGCGGCGGCCCACCCGCACGGGATACGCTACGAGGCGCGGGGGAGCGGGGAGTCGGCGTTTGTGACCTCGATTGACGGGACGGCGAATCAGCAAGGGGAGGAAGAGGCGAAGAACTGGATTTACCGGGTGAATGGGGACCTGGCGACGAAGAGCGCGGACTCCTACCCGGTTCAAGCGGGCGACGTTATAGTTTGGAAGTTCGAGCAGTACGAGTGAATCGCAGGGCGGGGCACAAATACTTTCTCTAAATCGAGTTTGAGCTCCATGAAGAACGAGAATTTCAAGCGGATCGGCGGCAGTCTGGCGTCGGAAACGCGCGACGCGTGGATGGAGTGGGGGGTGTTCCTGCTGTTGTTGACGGTGGGGGTGCTGGGGCGGCGGTATCAGGTGGAATGGAACGTGACTCCGACCGCGGCGCTGGCGCTGTTCGCGGGCTATTGGTTTGGAGCGGGGCGGACGGCGGTGCTGGTGCCGCTGTCAATTCTGGCGATCAGCAATCTGTGGCTGGACAACTACAACAACGGGCTGGAGCTGATCGCGGTTTACGGGTGTTTCCTGGTTCCGGCGATGTGCGGGCGGTTTTTGCGGTCGTCGGGGGGATGGCTGGGGTGGGGGGGATGCGCAGCGCTTCCGTCGGCGGTGTTCTTTGTGGTCACGAATGGGGCGGTGTGGATTTCGCGGCGGGGGGAGGCATACGCCGATTCGCTGGGTGGGTTGATGGATTGCTACGCGGCAGGGCTGCCGTTTTATCGGTGGATGCTGGTGGGGGACCTGGCGTTTACGGCGATTGTTTTTGCCGTTTATGCCGCGAGCGGCGCGCGAGGGGCCGTCTGGTCGCGAGCGATGCGGGGGGCGGTCGGGGGGGTGGGCCTGATTGTATTGGGCTTGGGATTTGGCGCCCGATTGGGATCGGCGGCGGAGCTGCCGGAACCGATGGTGAAGGGCCTGAAGAACCCGGAGTCGGTGGCGGTGGGGGCGGACGGGCGGGTGTACGCGACGGTGATCGGGGAATTTGGCAAGGATGGTGACGGCGGGGTGATGGTGATCGAGAAGGGACAAGCGAGTCCGTTCGTAAGCGGGCTGGACGATCCGAAGGGGTTGGTCACGTTTGGACAGTCGATGTTTGTGACGGACAAGGATCGGGTGCTACGGATAGACGCGGCGGGGAAGGTGGCGGTCGTGGCGGCGGCTTCGGCGTTTCCCGCGCCGCCGGTGTTTTTGAACGACATCACCGCCGACGAGAAGGGGGTGTTGTACGTCAGCGACTCGGGGGATTTTCAGGGTGAGAAGACGGCGATTTACAAGATTTCGGACAAGGGGAAGGTGACGCTCGTGGCGGATTCGAAGACGACGCCAAGTCTCAAGTCGACGAATGGCCTGGTGAATGACAGCGAGAATCACTTGTTGGCGGTGGACGTACTGAGCGGGGATTTGAACCGGATCAGGATTGCCGATGGGACGGCGGAGAAAGTGTC
>JALHPA010000021.1 GCA_022842745.1 Pirellulales bacterium | reverse complement strand
GCTCTTCCGATCTATCGACAAGCTGGCCGAGGCGGCGCGGGATCCGAAGAATCACGGCTATTCGAAGGCGCTGGGGATCCAGAATTTACGACGGGAGATCGCGGGGAAGTACTTCAAGAAGTACGGAGTGCGTCTGGACCCGGAGAGCGAAACGATTGTGTGCTTGGGGAGCAAGGAGGGTTTTTCGCACATGTGTCTGGCCTTGATTGGGCCGGGGGACACGGCGATTGTTCCTGCCCCGTATTTTCCGGTACACGTGTACGCGGTGGCGTTGGCGGCAGGGAACGTGATTTCGCTGGAGGTGGCGGAGAACGACAAGTTTTTGTCGAACATCGCCTATACCTGCCAACATCTGTACCCGAAGCCGAAGTTGCTGATCGTCAACTATCCGCACAATCCGTCGGCGGTGACGGTGGATCCGGGATTTTACGTGGAGGTGGTGAAGCTGGCGAAGCGGTACGGGTTCATGGTGATCAGCGATTTTGCGTACGCGGACGTGGCGTTCGATGGATACCAGCCGCCGAGCTTTCTGTCTGCGCCGGGGGCGCGGGACGTGGGGGTGGAATTCACCACGATGAGCAAGGGGTACAACATGGCGGGTTGGCGGGTGGGTTTCTGCTGCGGGAACGCGGAAATGGTGCGGGCCCTGGGGACAATCAAGACGTATTACGACTATGGGATGTTCCAGGCGATTCAGATCGCGGCGATCGTGGCACTGCGGCACACGGACGCGGCGGTCGAGAAGCAGAGCAGGATCTACCAGGCGCGGCGGGACGTGTTGGTGGACGGATTGCGGCGAAGCGGCTGGGAGGTCAACCCACCGCGAGCGGGCATGTTTTTGTGGGCCAAGGTGCCGGAGCCGTGGGCCAGCCAGATGGACACGATGGCGTTTGCCACGAAATTGTTGGAGGAGGGGAACGTGGCGGTGAGTCCCGGGAGCGGTTTTGGTCCGGCGGGGGAAGGGTATTTGCGGCTGGCGCTGGTCGAGAACGAGAACCGATTGAAGCAGGCGGTGCGGCAGATGGCCCGATGCTTGGGAGGGGAGGCGAAATCGGGGGCGGGGACGTCGAACACGCCTGCCGCGGCGGCGCAATAGCAAGTCCGGTAAGCGGTTGCGGGCGGGGACTGGGGGCGTTGGGGGGTACCGCGAAGCGGGGAGGAGAGTGACAGCATAGCGGGGACGTCAAAGTTTGACTGGGACCCGGCTCGCGCTATAATCAAGCAACGCTAAACACGTGGCGCAGAAGCAAGTTGCGTGAGTTTTTCGTGAGCTTGGTTGGAACGCCATGGCGACATTGCTAGGGCACGGAAGAAGGGACGCTGACGGCATTCTCATCCCGCGTTCTTTTCGCGGGAACGAATCTCGAGGTTCATCAGGACCGGGGGAAGCTATGTACCGGTCTTGGGTGCGGCGGATGACCGCATTGGCGGCGATTCTGGCTTTCGTCGGGGGAGCGCCGGGGTTGGCGGCCGCGCTGCAGGACGGAGAGCCGAAGGGGGGGGAGGCGACCGTAGGCGCGGGCGGCGCGGCAGATCCGGCGGGCGGCCGGGCGGGAGTTAAACCAGCCGAGGCGGGACAGGCGGCTGAGGCGAAGGGGGCTGAGGCGAAGGGGGTTGAGGCGGAGAAGGGGGCGGTGCGATTGGTCCGCTTGCCTATTCCGATCACGGACAACGCGGATGAGCGATTTCGGCGGGTGGTGTCGCGGCTATTGACGCAGCTTAAGCAGGATGGGCCGCCGCCGACCTTGGTGATCGAGTTCGCAACCGGGCAAAGTAAGGACGGGGCGGGGACGAGTTTCCACCGCGCGCATCACCTGGCGGAGTTTCTGATTAGCGATGCGCTGCAGGGAGTGAAGACCGTGGCCTATATCCCGCGGACGGTGAAGGGGCACGCGGTGCTGGTGGCGATGGCCTGCGATGAGATCATCATGGCCAAGGACGCGGAGATCGGCGAAGCGGGCATCGACGAGCCGAACGAAACGTTGATTCGCGATCGCAAGCCGATCTATACGACGATCGCCGAACGGCAGTTGACGATTCCGCCTGCGCTGGCGCTGGGGATGCTGGATCGGCAGGTGACGGTGCTGAAGGCGGTGACGCAGAACGAGGGGACATATTTTGTTCTGGCGGAGAAGCTGGACGAACTGAAGAAGACCAAGAATGTCCTTTCCAGCGAGGCACTCAGTCCGCGGCCGGGGCTGTATTCTGGCGAGCGGGGGCGGCTGGAGTTGACGTTTGTGAGCAAGACCGCGGGCGACCGGAACGAACTGGCGAAGGTATTGGGAGCCCAGGAGCGGGATTTGCGGGAGGATCCGTCGCTCGATCGGGAGTGGAAGGCGGCGCAGGTGACGATCGAGGGGGAGATTACGTCGGGAGAGATTGCGCAGATCCAGCGGCGGGTGGAAAAGCAGATTGCGGAAGGGGGGGCGAATTTTATTTGCCTGCGGATCGACAGCGCTGGGGGCGCGCCGGACGAGAGCCAGCAGTTGGCGAACTTCCTGGCGCGGCAAGACCCGGCGCGGGTGCGGACCGCGGCCTATGTGGCCCGCGAGGCGCGGGGGGACGCGGCGCTGATTGCGCTGGCCTGCGACGATCTGCTGATGAATTCCGATGCGGTATTGGGGGGGCGGGGGGAGATCGAGAGGAGCGAGGGGCACGCGCAACTGGCGGTAGATGCGTTTCGGGGGGGCGTGAGCCGGGCGAAATCGCGACCGTGGTCGCTGCCGGCGGCGATGATCGATCCGAGCGTCAAAGTTTATCGCTATGAGAACAAAACGAAGGGGCTGAGCGAGTATTTGAGCGAGGCCGAGTTCAACGAACTGAGCGACAAGGGGTTGTTGGACAAAACCGCGTGGGAGATGCGGGAGCCGATCAATCCAGGAGACGCGGCCTTGCAGGTGGATGGGGAGCGGGCGGTGGCCTTGGGGTTGGCGACGGGGATCGTCAAGGACTTCAACGGGGTGAAGGATTTGTACGGGATCGAGGATCCGGCATTGATCGATCCGACATGGGTGGATGATCTCCTGGCATTTTTGTCGTTGCCGAGCGTGTCGGTGTTTTTGCTGTTGATTGGCGGTGCGGCCGTGTACGCGGAGCTGCAGACCCCCGGCGTGGGACTGGGAGGGATGATCGCGTTTGTTTGTTTTCTGTTGTACTTCTGGGCCAAGGCTTTCAACGGCACGGCTGGCTGGCTGGAGGTGCTGTTGTTCGTCTCGGGGGTGGGCTGCTTGTTGTTGGAGGTTTTCGTACTGCCGGGATCGTTCGTGTTTGGGTTTGGCGGGGGGTTGATGATTATCGCCAGTCTGGTGCTGGCGAGCCAAACATTCATCTTTCCGAGCAGCGACTATCAGATCACCCAGATGCGGGATTCGATGCTGGTGGTGGGTGGGGCGGCGGTGGGGATCGTGGCGTCGATTGCAGTGATGCGCCGGTATTTGCCGCATGCGCCGGTATTCAACCGGATGATGCTGGCGCCGCCGTCGGCGGAAGAGCTGGAAAGCCTGAGCGCGCGGGAGGCGATGGCGGACTTTCGCCACTTGCTGGGCCGGCAAGGTTCGGCGGTGACTCGATTGATCCCTTCGGGGAAGGTCCGATTTGGGGACGAGCTGGTGGACGTGGTCGCCGACGGCGAGTACATCGAGCCGGGGAGGCAGGTTGCGGTGATCGAGGTGCGGGGGACTCGAGTCGTCGTTCGCTCGGTCTAGGGAGGGGGATTTCGGGGGCGGAGGGGCGCAGCTTGCTTCCGTGCGCGGTTGACGCGGAACTCTGGGCGTCGCACACTGTCACGGGGACGCGGCGACATAACAGCAGCGGTGGCGACAGCGAACGAACAGCAGCGGGTGATGATGTTTAGGCGCCATTTTGTACGCGTGGGGGCGATGGGTCAGGTGGGCCGCTTTACCGCGGTGGACCCGGTTTCCTATGCGCGCG
This sequence comes from Pirellulales bacterium, assembly GCA_022842745.1. Classification (GTDB taxonomy): domain Bacteria; phylum Planctomycetota; class Planctomycetia; order Pirellulales; family JALHPA01; genus JALHPA01. The sequence continues at coordinate 8,407 of JALHPA010000021.1, read as the reverse complement.
GAATGCGGGTGATCGTGAGGACGAGCCGGGGGCTGGAAATTGGCGAAGTGTTGTCGACGGACGAAGCGACGATCGCGGCGGGAGACGCGGCGCGGGGCACGGGGGACGGGGCGTTGATCCGGCGGATGACGGTCGAGGATGAGCTGCTGGCGGCCCGGTTGGAACGGCATCGATTCGAGGCGCTGGAGGCGTGTGCCGCGCGGATCGAAAAATTGGGCATCTCGGCCACATTGATCGACGTCGAGCCATTGTTCGACGGGCGCTCGCTGTTTTTCTATTTTCTGGGAGAGCCGCCGCCGGAAGTGGAAGCGATTCGCGGAGATTTGGCCGCCGAGTACGACGCGGTGTCGCAGTTCACGCGATTCGCGGAGACGCTGACGGCCGGATGCGGACCGGATTGTGGAACGGGGGAAAGCTCCGGTTGCGTGAGCTGCGTGGCGAGCTGCGGCATTGCTTCCGCCTGCGGGACCCGAAAGCGAGCGAGCGGCCTGGAGGGGGGGACTCCCGCGATCGACTCGGGGATGGATGAGTGATCTTGGAATAGGGGCGATGGCCGGTGGCCCATTCTCACGAACGCCCAATGCGTCGACCGCTATCGATCGCCGAGATGGCGGCGGCAGGAGGTCGCGGCGAACGCCGGGCATCCGAAGGGGTAGAACGATGTCTCAACAACATCGAGCGGCACGAGCCGGCGATTCGGGCTTGGACGTTCGTCGGCCGCGAAGAGGCCCGTGAGGCAGCGGCGGCAGCCGACCGCAAGGAGAGGGTTGGGGGACCGCTGCACGGGGTCGCAGTGGGAATCAAGGATCTGTTTGATGTGGCAGGCTGGCCGACCTTGGGGGGGGCAATATGGCGGGGCACGGAACCGGCTAGCACAGACAGTGAGGCGGTGGCTATGCTGCGGGGGGCGGGGGCAGTAATTGTGGGCAAGACGGTGACGACGGATTGCGCTTACCTGGATCCGCCTGCGACGAAAAACCCGTGGGGGGCGGAGCGAACGCCAGGGGGATCGAGCAGCGGTTCCGCGGCGGCCGTGGCAGCGGGGATGTGCCAAGGGGCGATCGGGACGCAGACGGGGGGATCGATCATTCGCCCGGCGGCGTATTGCGGCGTTGCCGGACTGAAGCCGACGTTCGGCCGGATTGGGACAAGAGGGATGCTACCGCTGAGTCCCAGTTTGGACACGATTGGGGTGATCGCGCGGACCGCGGTCGATCTGGGATTGATGTGGGAGGGATTGTCCGGGGAAGGGCCGGAAAGTCTGACGTCTGCTCCGGAGCTAGCGGTGGTGGAGGATCGATTGTTGGATCGGGTGGACGCGGCGGTACGAGGAGTGTTTAAGAGCGGGGTGGAAAAACTACGGACAGCGGGGGCACGAATTGGACGTTTTTCGGCGCGCGCGCCTGTGGAGAGTTTATTGCCGATTCATAGCGCGCTTATGGCGGGAGAAGCGGCGCGGGCTGTGGCGCGGGAGTATGCGAGTTATGGCGAACGGTTTTCGCCGAAAATTCGCGCGCTGGTCGAACGGGGGAAGGATATATCTAACGAGGAATTGGAGGGGCTGCGCGCGGCCCAAGTGGAGGCGACGGAAGCGTTTGAGCGCGATGCTCCGCGGGACGTGTGCCTGGTTTTGCCGTCGGCGCCGACCACCGCCCCGGCCGATCTGAGCGGGACGGGCGATCCCAGTTTGAACGCGCCGTGGACGCTTCTGGGAGTGCCGGCGGTGACGATTTTTTTGGGTTTGGCCGAGGATGGGTTGCCGGTGGGACTGCAACTGATTGGCAGGCGGCGGCGGGAGCGGCTGTTGTTGGCGACGGCGCGGTGGTGCGAGGATGTGTTCGGACCGCCGCCGTGGCCCCGGGGATACGGCGATGTTTAGGGACTGCAATGAAATGTAATTTTATGGTTGAGCGGCGAGTGGATGAGGGATGCAGGACGATTTTGAGGCAATCATTCACTTGGTCGCTGACAAGTTCGTAACCGTCCGGGGGGGCAGATTTCAGGCTGGTTGACGGATAGGTAGTGGACATGGGGCTGGGTTCTTGTGGGGTGGGGATGCTGGCGCGAAACCGAGGGCTGGTCGACAATAGCGGAGTCGGGCGGCGGCCAGATGTTGCAAATCACGTACCTTGCGATCGGCACAATCGGCGTCACCGGCGCGGGGTGAACCTCTATTGAGCGACGGGTTCGTGGGAACAGCGCCATCGGCTCCAACCTGAGGATCTGAGGGTTCGAGTGGGTGTGACGGTTGGTTTTTCGTCAATCAGGATGGCCCGACGACGGTCGCGAGGGGGGCGCCGGGTCGTGCGGGCGTTACCGACGAGTGACCGAGGCACTGCGGGGAGGGGTCGTTTGTAGGGGCTGTGTTAGCGGTGAGGGTTGCGGCGGGAGGGGCGTCGCAGACAGTGTTCGCCGCAACCGATGCTGGCGGCAGAGGTGAGCTATGCTTGGGATGCATAAGGAATTCGGGTCCCGCTCGGCCTTGGGGGAGCGGGTGCGCCCCGAATTGGGAATGAATCCTCTGTTAATCGCTCAGTTAACCCATGGCAGTCAAACCGTTGCCTCCTTCTTCGCGTCCCGGGGATAAATCCACGGGAACGGACTTTGAAACGCTCAAGCGTCGGATTCACACCAAGCTGGTCGACAAGCTCGATCTGAGCCGGGTGGGCGAGCTGGAAGGAGAAGTGCTGCGCCGCGAGATCCGGCTGGTGGTCGAACATTTGTGCGACACGGAGGACACGCTGCTCAACCGCAGCGAGCGCGAGCGGCTGGTGGAGGAGGTGCTGGACGAGACCTTCGGGTTGGGTCCGCTGGAATTCCTGCTTAAGGATCCGACGATCAGCGACATCATGATCAACGGTCCGAAGCACATCTACGTGGAACGCCGCGGGAAGATGGAGAAGACGGCGGTCCAGTTCCGGGACAACAACCACCTGATGCAGATCATCGACCGGATCGTGTCGAAGGTCGGGCGGCGGGTGGACGAAGTGTGCCCGATGGTGGACGCGCGGCTGCAGGACGGTTCGCGCGTGAACGCGATCATTCCGCCCTTGGCGCTGGACGGCGCGGCGGTTTCCATTCGGCGATTTGGCAGCAACCCACTGAAGCTGGAAGACTTGCTGAACTACAAAGCGTTTACGCCCGAGATGGTGATGCTGTTGGAAGGGTGCATCAAGGCCCGGCTGAACATTGTGATCTCGGGGGGGACCGGCTCCGGCAAGACGACGCTGCTCAATACGCTGTCCAGCTTTATCGGGCAGGCGGACCGGATCGTGACGATCGAGGACGCGGCGGAGTTGCAATTGCAGCAAGAACACGTGGTGCGGCTGGAGACCCGGCCGCCGAACATCGAAGGCAAGGGAGCGATCACGGCGACGGACCTCGTACGCAATGCTTTGCGTATGCGGCCGGAGCGGGTAATCATCGGCGAGTGCCGCGGGGCCGAGACGCTGGACATGCTGCAAGCGATGAACACCGGCCACGAAGGGTCGATGACGACGCTGCACGCGAACACTCCCCGCGACGCGATCGCCCGCATCGAGACGATGATCACGATGGCGGGATTCGAGCTGCCGTTGAAGGCGATGCGGCAGCAGATCGCAAGCGCGGTGGACCTGATCATTCAGGCCAACCGGCTGCAGGGTGGGCCGAGGAAGATCACGCACATCACGGAAGTGATCGGGATGGAGCAAGACACAATCGTGATGCAAGACATATACCACTACATCCAGGAAGGGATCAACGAGCAGGGACGAGCGATCGGGCGCTTCGAGGCGACCGGGGTCCGCCCGACCTTCATGGACCGGTTGGAATCGGCGGGCGTGCGCCTGCCGGCGAGCGCGTTTCGCCAGCGGGTGATGCTGGTGGATTGAGAAGCAGACGAACGAGTCCCGATTCGAGTTTGTAAACGGCCGCGGCCCAAGCGCGACCAGCCCCTGACACCCATCGATCATGTCGTTGCTTATACCGATTGCCGTATTCGTGGGCGTGGCCTGTCTGGTAGGCGGCGTGGCGTTTATGCTTCGCGGCCGCTCCGAGGAATTGGTGGAGGACCGGCTGGCGCAATTGACCGGAAGCCGGATTCCGAACGCGGCGAAGGAGGGACTGCTCAACCAGGGCGTTTTGTCGCAGCCTTTGGACGCGACGCAGGGGTTCCTGGCCGAGTTTTTCGCGCGGTTTCGCAACTTGAGTCTGTTATTTGAGCAGGCGGACACCAATTTGACGCCTGCGCGGTTTTTGGCGATTTCCGGCGGGTTGGGGTTTGCGGGGATGGCGGTGTCGGTGTTTGCGAACTTTCATCCGGGGGTGATCCCGGTGATGGGGATAATGACGGCGATGTTGCCGTTGATGTGGTTGATTTTCCGTCGGCGGCGGCGGTTGCGGAAGTTTGCCAAGCAGTTGCCGGACGCCTTGGAGTTGATTGCACGCGCGTTACGCGCGGGGCACAGCCTGGCATCGGGTTTTCATCTGGTGGCGGAGGAGATGAGCGATCCGATTGGGAGCGAATTCAACCGGGCTTTTGAAGAGCAGAACCTGGGCATTCAGTTGGACGAGGCGCTCAACGGGATGTGCGAGCGGGTGCCTAACTTGGATCTCAAGTTTTTCGCCACGAGCGTGATCTTGCAGCGGCAGACGGGTGGCGATTTGGCGGAGATTCTCGACAAGATTGGGGAATTGATCCGCGAGCGATTCAAGATTTGGGGTCAAGTGCAGGCGTTGACCGGGGAAGGGCGGCTGTCGGGCATCGTGCTCTTGGCGTTGCCACCGGCGCTGTTTCTGGCGGTATATAAGTTGAATCCGGACTATGTGATGGTGCTGTTCACGGACCCGATGGGCAAGCAGATGCTGGCTGGAGGGGTTGTGATGCAGATTTTGGGGGCGTTGGTGATTCGCAAAATTGTCAACATTCGGGTGTAACGCCGTGATATTCGCCGACCTGGTCAGTTTTGAAAAAGTGTTTCCGCTGGCAGTCTTTGGATTGTTCGCGGTGGTCACCTGGTGGTTGTTGTCCAAGGTGGCGGGGGGGCGAACCCGGGCTGTGGAGCGGCTGGACGAGTTTCGCGATCCCATGAGCCGGAAGCGCGAAGAGGCGAAGAAAAAGAAGAAACAGGACGGGGGCGTTTCCAAGATGTTGGAGCGGGCCCCGGCGTTTGCGCGGCCGTTGCAGCCCAAGACGGAACAGGAAGCGGGCCGGCTGAAGTCGAAGCTGTCGATGGCGGGTTTTCGCGGCGAATCGGCAGTCCCGATTTTTCTGGGGCTGAAGTTCATCGGCCTGATCGTGGGTTTGATCATGGTCGGCGGACCGAGCTTGTTTGTGATGGGGCTGACGCAGAAGACGCTGATGTACACGGTGCTCGGCGGGGGGGGGATGTTCTACCTGCCGGACGTGGTAGTGTGGTTCATCACGCGGTCGCGGAAGGACCAGATCTTCATGTCGCTGCCCGACGCGCTCGACCTATTGGTGGTGTGCGTGGAGGCGGGGCTGGGCCTGGACCAGGCGATGCGGAAGGTGAGCGAGGAATTGAAGCGGACGGCGCGGGTCATTTGCGACGAGTTTGCGCTGTGCAATTTTCAACTACAAATGGGGCGGGCGCGGTCCGACGTATTGCACGAGCTGGGCGCGCGGACGGGGGTCGACGACCTGCGGGCGTTGGCGGCGATCTTGATTCAAGCAGACAAGTTCGGCTCGAGCATTGCGCAGGCGTTGCGGGTGCAGAGCGACTCGATGCGGACCCGGCGCCGGCAGTTGGCGGAAGAGAAGGCGGCCAAGACGGCCGTGAAGCTGATTTTCCCGCTGGTGATCTTTATTTTCCCCGGCATCTTCGTGGTGCTGGTGGGTCCGGCGGCGATCACGATGGTGCGGGAGCTGTTTCCGTCGATGGGGGCGAAGTAGCCGGGGGGCGGAGCGTCAAATGCCGTCGCCTGGCGGATGCGACTTTCGCTGGGAGCGGAGTTGGATCGCCTGAGCGAGGAGGCGCTCGCGGGTCTGCGCTAGTTTCGGAGGCAGATTCCTGGTCGGCAATTGCGCTAGTAGGCGGGCTGCGCGATAAGGCTGTTTTTCGTGCTTGAGCAGGATTTTGGCCAGCGTCAGGAGCACTTCTGGCGGTGGATCGGGGGAGCGGCGAAGATAGTCGGCGAGGGGATCGACGGAATCCGACCAGAGCTGATGCTCGTGCAGCAGGGTGGCGAAACGGAGTAGATCGTCTTGGGAGAGCTGCCAATGGGGGTCGGCTGCCCGCACACGTTTGTAGAGGGCGGAGGCGTCGGCCGCGCGGCCGGCCGCGAGGTAATCGTGCATCAAGTTTGAGGCGGTGCGGCGCTGGTCGGCCTGTGTATCCCCGCGAACGGCGGGTGATTCGGGGCGAGATGGAGCGCGCGACGCTTTTCTTTCGCCGTCTCTGCCTGCGAGCACCGACAGCAGGTCGAACGACTCGCATTCCACCAGGTTCAGTTTGAGCAAAATGAGAGCAAGGACGGCGCCGCCGAGCGCGCCCCCGAGATGGAGAATCGCGCAAGAGGGTTTGAAGCCGGATCTGCAGGCGATTGTGAAATCCCAGATCAGAAAGAGACCGACGAAGACCAGGACGGGCACGTCGATGGAGACCGGCCGGCGGAGGATGTATCCGACACAATTGACTTCGTTCAAGGGCGCCCAGACCAGGGCAATGCCAAACAAGCCGAAGAGAACGGCGGACGGTCCCAAATAAAGCCTGGCTTGGGGGAGGTACATGCCGACGGTCGCCGATTGAATCAGTCCCAGTCCTAGAAAAACGAGCAGGAACTTCCACCAACCGAGCTTGCCTTCCACGATCAAACCGAATAGCCAGAGGAAGGCCATGTTGCCAATCAGCCAAAACCCATGGGAGTGTACGAAGAGGTTCGAGATCCACTGGGGTAGGGCGAGACCTGAGGGGGCGGTCGGTGTGGCGGGAGCGGGCAGCTTGAGGTCGAGGACGCCGTAATACGCCAGGAAATTAGCGGCGATCAAGCCAATCGTTCCGAAGGGAACGTGGTAGAGGGGGGCGTCGGTCTTCCAGGGGATGAGCATGGCAGACGGATCGTGAGCACCACGGCCGGCTCTCCCCCAGAGAGCGAGTGCTCAGCTTAATTCTATCTGGCCTGCGTCAAAAATGCAGCAACTTGACTCGTCTCGTGGAGGCGAACGGGCTACCAATCTTCTGTTGCCAGTTCCAATTCTCCTTGGGCGCTCAACTTCTTGGCCCGGGCGAGGAGGCGATCGCGGACTTGGGCGAGTTCGGGGGTGAGTTCGGCTGGGGAGAGCCTGGCGAGGACACGGGCGGCTTGATTGGGGCGTTTTTCGTGGTCGAGGAGAATCTGGGCGAGCGAGAGCCGGACGCGGGGGGCTGGATTGGGGGCCGTTTGCAGGTATTCGACCAGCGGGGCGACGGATTCGGGCCACAACTGGTAGGTATGGAATAGCTTTGCCAGTCGGAGCAAATCTTGAGGGGGTGGATGCCAGTCGGGGTCGGATTCGCGGATCCGCTTGTAAAGAGCCAATGCCTCCTGGACGTTGCCCGTGGACAGGTGGTTCTGCAAATGGGCCGAGGCGGCGTTGCGCCTGGCGGACAATTTCTCGGCTTGCTCGGCGGGGGAGAGAGGGGGCGGGGGCGGAAGGGACTTGCCGTCCTTACCGCGGATGACGGAGAGCAGATCGTAGGATTCGCAGTCGACGAGATCGAGTTTGAGCATCAGGAGGGCGACGACGAAGCCGGGAACCGCGCCAGCGAGATGGAGCATTTCGCTGGAGATGCGAAAGTCCGACATCCAGGCCACGAACAGCTCCCAAAGCAAATACAAACCGGCGAAGGTCAGGACGGGGACATCGAAGGTGAAGGGTCGAAACAAGACGAAGACGACGCAACTTACTTCGTTCAAAGGAGCCCAGACCAGCGACATGGCAAGCAAGCCGAAGATTGCTCCGGAGGCGCCCAGAGCCATGCCGGACTGATGCTGCATGCAGATTTGCACGGAGGCCGATTCGACGACGCCGAGGCCGCCGTAGATCAGGAGAAATCTCCACCAGCCGATTTTCCCTTCGACGATCAGGCCGAAGAGCCACAAGAAGACCATGTTGCCGAGCAAATGGAAGAGGTCGGCGTGAAGGAAGTTGTTGGAGACCCACTGGAGCGGGTGCAGACCCTCGCCGAATTGCAGCATCCAAGGAATGAGTTGTTCGCTGTCCGAGGGGACCAGGAAGAAAATCAGCGTATTCAAAACGATCAGTCCGATCGTTCCGTAGGGAACGTGGTAGACGGGGGCGTCGGTCTTCCAGGGGATGATCATGGCGGACGCAGCTTGAACGCCGAAGTTTGTCGCTGGCGGGACGTTTCGCCGGACCGACAGGACGGGGCAGGTCGATTTTAGCTTAGTGACAGGCGCGACGCAC
>JALHPA010000020.1 GCA_022842745.1 Pirellulales bacterium | reverse complement strand
CCTTGGCCGCTTCGGCCTTGGACTTGTCGAGGACGCCTTTGATGGCGGCTTCGGGATCCTTGCCGAGGGCGACGAAGGCGGACTTCGGTCCGATGCCGATGCGGACTTCGAGCTTGTCGCCGAAGATTTCCTGAGCTTTGGGATCAGGAACGGTGATGCTCAGGGAGTGCAGGTTGAGGTCGCCGGCTTTGCCGGAGTCGAGGGAAACCTTGACCACTTGGTTGAATTCGGCTTCATTCTTGACCATGTCGATGAGCTTCTTGATGGCGGCTTCGAGGGCGGGGCCATCGGCGACGTAGCCGCCTGCCACCAGGGAGACCTGCTTTTCCCCGAGGGAGACGGTGGCGCCGCCGTCCATCTTGCCGCTTTCGACGGTCTTGACGAAGACGTTCACGAAATCGCCGACCACGCCCTTGGCGACATCGCGGGAGGCGTCGTCGGGGAAGTTGGGATCTTTGTCGATTTCGGCGTCGGCGCGGGTCTGGAGCGTCTTGACCATGGCGACGAACTGTTGCGCGTCTTCGGGGGCGAACGTTTGGGTTACCCCGAGATTGAGCGCGGCGCCTTCCTGGTGGAAACCGGCGTAATCGGTTTTAAGGTCGGCCATCTTGGCAAGCTGGCCAGCGGTCTTGCTGCCAGGCATCACGCTCATGCCGAAGTCGAGCGAGGCGTTTTTGGCGCTGGGGTCGATTTTCAGGCCGACGGTGAATTTATCGAGCTCCTTGAAGAGCTGATCAAGCTGCTGCATTTGGGCTTCGACGAGGTTCTTGCGGACCTGGAAGGCCGCATCGTCTTCGCCGGGGGTCTGCTGGAGTCCACGCTGCATGCCCTCGCGGAATTGGCTGACGAACATGTCGCGGTAGGTCTCGGGGACGTTTTGCACGTAGACCCGAGCGGCGATGTCGTACTCGGTGTTCAGACCTTCCAGCAGAGCGACCGGATTGGCCGGCACCTCGGCAAGATGCTCGGCCGACTGGGCGATGCAGGCGTATCCGCCGACATCCTTGAGGAAGACGGATGGACCGCCTTGGGGAGGCTGGATTTCCATGACTCCGTTTTCTTTCTCCTGGGGCGCGCCGATGAACTGGGCGAAGCTACCCAAGAGGCCCTTCAGATCCGAAACGGGAATGAAACCGAGTGGGCGGAACTGGTCGGTTCCGTCCGTGAGGACCACCAATCCCCAGGGCTTTTTCTTGTCGAGGCCCTTCAGGCCCTGGCCCTGGGTGACGGATTTGAGGATGAAGTCGAGCGCCTTGGAGGCGTCCGGCTGGTCGGCCAACTCGCCGAGATAGTCGACGTCGGCCATCAATTCGTCGTAGCCGGAGAGCGAGATCACGGCGACGGGCTTCATGGACTGGGCGAGGGCAACGCTGGCGGTCGCCAGACAGATGGCCCCAACCAAAGCAGCAGACAAGAATCGCTTCACGAGGTCGATCTCCTAAAAAAGTTTTGGCAGGTCAAAGTCGGACCTGCGGGTTCGATGGCGAAACCGATAAATCGGACGGAAAAGGCCGGCACGGGCAGGGGCAACGAGCAGAGTCAACGGCAAGGGGGCAAGGCGCGTGCCGCCGGGGGCGGCAGGGGAATTTATTTCAACCGGGGAGTGCGGTCGTCGCGGCAGGCAAAACCGGCACATGCCGTATTACCGGCGATCGGACGCTAAGGTTTCAAGCGGATTCGTTTTTGAGGCGGGAAAATCAGGGGGGGAAGGCGGGAGGCGCCGCGGTTGGCCGGGGGGACGCCACGGATGACCGCGACGAACCGGCGAAATTGCGATCCGTGCAAGCCTAGGTCGCAACAGGACCGCCGTCTAGCGCGGCCAGGAGGCGTGTCAATTCGGGTTTTTGGACCGCATCCGGCGGGTGGCAGAGGACCTGAGTTGGGTGCGGCAACCTGCCGGGGCGGGCACGGCGGTTCTGTATAGGGCAGCGGGGCGAGGCGCGGAATAATGAAGCGCGGTGCAAAAAGCGAACCGCAATGGTTCGAAACCGCAGCGAAGCGAATCCGCAGCGAAGCGAAGCTGTGGGGCGAAAGGGCCGTTTAGCGTTCGCGGTAGATGATGCGCCCCTTTGTGAGATCGTAGGGGGAAAGTTCGACCTTAACCCGATCGCCGGGGACGATGCGGATGAAGTTTTTGCGCATTTTGCCGGCGACGTGCGCGGTGACCACGTGCCCGCCGTCGAGCTGGACGTGGAAGCGAGTGTTGGCGAGCGCCTGAGTGACGACGCCGTCTACCTCGAGGGCTTCCTCTTTTTGAGCCATAAGCAACTCCAAACGAGACCGCTTTACTGTGGGGGCGAGGGTTCGATACTACCTCGAGTATGCAGTTTAACAGTTTTGGGCCGTCGGTCCAGAGCGACCGTTTGCGTGCTGGCGCGGATTCGACGGAGGGATGGGATTGTTCGTGGAATGATGATCCGGGGAGCGACCGAAATGGGGGGCAAATTGCGTTGCAGCCGGACGGTGGGGAAGGCTATGGTGACAAGACAATCAGTCAACCGATCGGCTGCCGGACGAGATCGCGCTACGAAATGAAAAAGGGATTGGTCATGACAAGGACGCGGAGCTCGGACTGGGCGGTTACCATCCCGCTGGCGACGCGCGTGCGCGGAGAATTCGCGACGGGCGATTGGTCGCGAGGGAGCAGTTACTTTTCGTCCAGACGGGCTACGATCACGGAGCGGGACGACGAATCGCTGAAGGCCATCGTGCGGGGATCGGTAGGGAACCGGTACCAAGTGTTGCTCGATTGGTCGCTCATCGACAGCGATGGCCGGCTGCTGGTGGAGTGTAGCTGTCCGCGATTTGCCGACTGCAATCTGTGCAAGCACCTGGCGGCGGTGATTTTGGAGGCCGATCGGCAGCAGATCACCAGCAATCTGGGCGGTCCGCGATCGGTGGAAGTGATGCCGACGCAGGAGTTCGCGGAGTCGTATTGGGAACTGGATGAACCGGATTACGAACTGGTTTCCGATGAAGATGATGAAGAAACGGGAGGGGACGACTTTCTATCGAGTGGCTTGTTGCAGTTCTTGGACCAGACCGGGCGCCTGTTGAAGGGACAACGGCCCGACCGGGGGAGTAGCTCCCGCGGCCAGGAGGCGGAAAGGCCGAAGTGGCAAACGGTGATCGATGCCATCCGGCGAAGCGCCACGGCGCGGCCGGAGATCGAACGGGACCGGCGAGAACATCGGGAAGCCGCGCAGCGGATTTTGTACACGGTGGACTTGAAGGTGAGCCGCGATCGGGGCGCTATCGTCTTGGTGTTTCAATCGCAGAAGCAGAAGAAGAACGGGGATTTTGGGCAGATTCGGCCGTATTACCTCGATCGATCGTCGATTGCCAAGTTGCCCGATCCGGAGGATCGCCGCTTGCTGGGACGGATGACCGGGGGAATTCTCGAAAGCCGGTATGGCAATGGCTATGGATATTCGTACTCGGTGTACGACAAATCCAACCGTTGTCAGCCCCACCCAGAGACTTACGATATCTGCATTCCGGAGCTGGCCAAGACGGGGCGATTTGGCTGGCAGGAGGACACGGCGAGCAGCGGCTGCGAGTGGAAGCCGCTGGGCTGGGACGATGGGCCGGCGTACCGGTTTGGCCTGACGATGGCCCGCGAGGCGGACGGGGTCGAGTGGACCGTGAATGGCTGTTTTGTCCGGGGAGAAGAACGGCTGCCGCTGAGCGCGTCCGCAATGGTGTTTCAAAACGGGCTGGTGCTGTTTCACGATCGGCTGGCACGATTGGCGCCGGTGGACGACGCCGGCATGCAGTGGCTGGCCGCCTTGCGAAAAACCGAGTTCAAGGTGCCTGCGAAGCAGCAGGATGAGTTTGTCGAGGCGGTGCTGAAGACCAACTCCCCATTGGCGGCGGACTTGCCCGAGGAGTTGCAATGGCAAACCGACCAGGGGACGCCGCAACCGAGAATGGTGATCCGTCAGCCGGACGCGCGGGTATCGAGCCTGGGCACATTGGTGGGGGACGTGATTTTCGAGTACGGCGAGCAGGAAGTTCGCCTTGGAGACCAGTCGGCGATCATGGCCGACGTTGATTCGCGGCGGATGGTGCGCCGCGATTTCCCGCGCGAGGCGGAGTTGCTCTCGGCATTGGAACCGGCGGGGTTTTCGACTCGCCGCTGGCATCTGTCCGACGAGTCGGCGTTGGAAATATTGCCGCAGTTGCTGCCGAAGGCGATCGACCAACTGCTGGCGGGGGGCTGGAAAGTCCAGGCGGAAGGGAAGTGGATTCGACAATCGGGCAGCTTCGAGGTGCAGGTCACGTCGGGAGTCGACTGGTTCGATCTGGCGGTGGCGTGCGAATTCGACGGAGTCCGAGCCGGATTGCCGGAATTGCTGGCGGCCGTCGAGAGGGGGCAGAATTACGTGGACTTGGGGGATGGGTCGCGCGGCATGCTGCCGGCCGATTGGCTGGAGAAATACGGGCCACTGGCCAAGTTTGGCCGGGTGGAAGGGGAAGCGCTGCGGTTTCTTCCGTCGCAGGCGATGATCCTGGACGCACTGTTGTCGGCGCAGCCGCAGGTGCAGTTGGACGAGAAGTTTCTTAAGGTCCGGGACAAGCTGAGGTCGTTTGCCGGAGTGCAACCGGCGCAGGAGCCAAAGACCTTTCAGGGAGAGCTGCGCCCCTACCAGCGGGAGGGGCTGGGATGGCTGCGGTTCTTGCAGGATTTCCAGTTTGGCGGCTGCCTGGCGGACGATATGGGTCTGGGGAAGACGGTGCAGGTGTTGGCGCAGTTGGAGTCGCGGCGCGGCAGGCGGCTGAAGGGAGAAACGCGTGCGCCGTCGCTGGTGGTGGCGCCGAAGAGCCTGGTCTTCAATTGGATGCTCGAGGCGAAGAAGTTCGCGCCGAAGTTGAAGGTATTGAACTACACGGGAGTGTTGCGGGGGGAGGAGTTTCCTCGGCTGTCCGAGTTCGATCTGGTGGTGACAACGTATGGTACGCTGCGGCGGGACATCGTGAAGTTGCAGGAGGTGCAGTTCGACTACGCAATTTTGGACGAGTCGCAGGCGGTGAAGAACAGCCAGACGGCGGCATCGAAGGCTTGCCGGTTGATTCAATCGCGGCACCGGCTGGCGATGACGGGGACGCCGGTCGAAAACCATCTGGGGGAGTTGTGGGCGCTGTTCGAGTTTTTGAATCCAGGCATGTTGGGGCGGTCGGACAGTCTGCGGGCGTTTTCCGGGAAGGGGACTCACGACCGGGAATCGATCGAGCTATTGGCAAAGGCTTTGCGTCCGTTCCTGTTGCGGCGGACCAAGACGCAAGTTTTGAGCGACTTGCCAGAAAAGAACGAGCAGACGCTGTTCTGCGACCTGGAGCCGCGACAGCGAAAGCTGTACGACCAACTGCGAACGCACTACCAAGCGGCGCTTGGCCAGCGGATCAAAAAGATCGGACTGAAGCGGTCGAAGATTCAGGTGCTCGAAGCGCTGTTGCGACTACGACAAGCCGCGTGCCACCCAGGGTTGCTGGACGACAAGCACAAGAAACATTCCTGTGCGAAGTTCGACGCGCTGTTCGAGCAGCTTCCCGAGGTGCTGGAGGAGGGGCACAAGGCGCTGGTGTTTTCGCAGTTCACAAGTCTGTTGGCGTTGGCCAGGCAGGAACTGGACGCGAGGGGAATCGTCTACGAGTATCTGGACGGCAAAACGCGGGATCGGCAGGCGCGCGTGGAGCGGTTTCAGACCGATCCGGCGTGCCCGTTGTTCTTGATCAGTCTGAAGGCGGGCGGTCTGGGGCTGAATCTGACGGCGGCCGACTATGTGTACATTCTGGACCCGTGGTGGAACCCGGCGGTGGAGGCCCAAGCGGTCGACCGGACGCACCGGCTGGGGCAGACCCGGCCGGTGTTCGCCTACCGGCTGATCGCGCGCGACACGGTCGAGGAGAAAATCTTGCAACTGCAAGGCCAGAAACGGGAGCTGGCGGAAGCGATCATCTCGGCGGACGAAGGGCTGTTGCGTTCGCTCACGGCGGAGGATTTGACGCTCTTGCTGAGCTGATTTTCGACCGGCGCGGAACGCCGGGGCCTGCTCCCGCGGCTACGGTACGAACTTCGACACGGGCTTGTTGAGGCCCTTTTGGAGGTTATTGGCCACGTTGCCGGCATCCGGGGGGAGAATGCGCACGAACAAGTAGTCGTTGATGGAGAGATTCAGGTTCTTACCGACGATGATGTCAGAGGAGAAGTCTCCCGGGTCCTTTTGGATGGTATCGCCGTTGCCGAGAGCCAGGATCACGTCGAGGCCGAGGCCGCCGTTGCTGACATCGCCGTTGCGGACTTTCTCCACCGGCGCGCCGAAATTGAAGTCGTGATCGGGGTAGAGGAAATCGTCGCCTCCGCGGCCGAGGAGGGTGTCGACGCCGTCGCCGCCGAAGATCACGTCGCAGAGGGCGAAAAAGTCGGCGCCGGTGAGGGTGTCGTCCCCGTCTCCGCCGTCCAATAGCGAAGAGACGGCGGCGGAGTTGGCAATGATGTCGTTGCCTGCATTGCCGAATACCTGGAGACGCTCGACCGCCGCGAGTTGGAACTGATTGGCGGGGGAAAGGGCGAACTGGCCGACAAGAATGGAATCGGCGGCGTTGGTACCAGTAATGGTGACAAGATCGCCGAGAGCGGGGGGGGCGGCGGAGTTGCTGCCGCCGTCGATGCGGACGATGGCGGGAAACGCCCCGAGGGCTGGCATGGTGACGTCGACTCGGTCTTCGCCGACGAGGCCGTTGATGCTCAACTCCTCGAAATCGATATAGACGACGTTGGGAGTGACGCCGCTGCCGTCGAGATTGACCTGGGTATTGAAGACGCGGATGCGGTCGTTGCCGAAAGTGCCGCTGACGGTGAGGCGGTCTCCGAGCGAGGCATCGACTCCTTCGGGAACGTCTCCTCCTTGAGCGCCCGCGAGCACGTCGACGGGGGAGAGTGGCAGCACTTGGATCGAGACGTTGTCCTTCTCTGCGCCGCCGAGAATGACATAGCTATTGGCGAGGGCGGCATTGGCCTGCGAGGCGCCGGCGATGAGGATATTGGCGCCGCGGTCGTCGTTGCTGCCGAAGTCGCCGCGGATGACAAGTGTGGTCGCGGCGCGGAGGACGGTGCCAAAGTTGAGGGCGAAGTCGTCGCCCGTGCGGATATCGATCGCGCCGGCGGTGGACTGGACGGTCGCGCCGGTGGAGATGCTGATATCTTCGGCGAACGAAGCCGCGGCGCCTTCGACTACGGTGAAGGAGATGTTGTTGGTGACCGTGACGTTGACCGGGATGTTCAAGGCGCGGCCGGCGGTGACGGTGAGCGTGTCGAATGGTCCGGGCCCGCCGACTTCGCCCGCGAAGCTTACCTGACCGAGGGTGTCGATCACTACGTCTCGCTGGAGCGCGGGGGGAATGGGGAACTCGCCGATCAAGACGCGGCGGAAGGCGATATTGCCAGTGTTGGAGAGGAAGGAGACGTCATTCTGGAGCACCACATCGTCGCCGAAGTCTTGATTGCCGTTGAGCATCGAGCCGGGGACGGGATCGAAGGTGCGGATGACGGAGGCGCCGATGAAGGTGATGCCGTCGGTGTCCGTCGTAAGGTTTCGCAGGGGGAAAGCGGCGCCAACGTCGGCGTTGAATCGGGTGAATCCGCCTGGGTCGGTGTTCACGATCAGCGAGCGATTGGCCCCTGCGGAATTGACCGTGCTGACGAAGGTGATGTCGTTGCCGTTGAGGGTGGCATCCGCGCCGAGGGTGACTGGTTCGTTATAGGATTGGTCTTGGGTGGTGGTGACGAGTCCGCCGTTGATCTGGGTCGCGCCGGGGGCGGTGACGGAGAGATTACGGAGGGCGGAGAGGCCGCCTACCGCGCCGCCGAAAATCGTGTTGGCCGCGGCGACGGCGATCAGATCGCGGGCTGTAGCGTCGGAGTTGAGGGTTGAGAAGAAGTTGATATTGGTCCCACTGGTGAGGGTGGTATTCGCTCCCAAGACGACGGGATCGCGGTACAACTGGTCGCCGATGGTGGTGATGGCGCCGCCGTTGATGCGGGTTTCGCCGTCGGGGTTGGTTTCTAGCGAGGCCAGGGCCAATGTGCCGCCCACGATTCCGGAGAAGGTGGTGTTGCCATTGGCATCGGTGTTGACGAGGAGCGTGCGAGGAACGCCCTGAGAGTTGAGCGTATTGCCGAAGGTGATGTCGTTGCCGGTGAGGGTGGTGTTTGTCCCTAAGGTGACGGGATCCTGGTATGTCTGGTCGCCGGTGGTGTTGATAACGCCGCCGTTGATGCGGGTTTCGCCATCGAGATTGGTTTGTAGGGAGGCGAGAGCCAGTAACCCGCCGACCACGCCGGTGAAGGTCGTGATGCCATTGGCGTTGGTGTTGACGGTCAGCGAGCGATTGGCGCCTGCGGAATTGACGGTGGCGGCAAAGGTGATGTTGTTGCCGTTGAGGGTGGCATCCGCGCCGAGGGTGACTGGCTCGTTGTAAAATTGGTCTTGGGTGGTGTCGACCAGACCGCCGTTGATCTGGGTGTCGCCAAGCGCATTGACAGTGAGGTTGCGGAGGTCGGAGAGGCCGCCGACCGCGCCGCCGAAGATCGTGTTGGCCGCGGCGACGGCGGTCAGGTCGCGGGGGGTGGCGTCGGAGTTGAGGGTCGAGAAGAAGTTGATGTTGGTCCCACTGGTGAGGGTGGTGTTTGCTCCCAAGACGACGGGATCGCGGTACAACTGGTCGCCGGTGGTGGTGACCGCGCCGCCGTTGATGCGGGTTTCGCCATCGGGATTAGTTTCTAGCGAGGCCAGGGCCAAGACGCCGCCGACGATGCCGTTGAAGGTGGTGATGCCATTGGCGTTGGAATTGACGGTCAGTGCGCGAGGCGCGCCCTGGGAGTTGAGGGTTGTGGTGAAGGTGATATCGTTGCCGTTGAGGACCGTGTCCGCGCCGAGGACGGTGGGTTCACTGTAGAACTGGTCCTCGGTGGTGCTGACCAGACCGCCGTTGATCTGGGTTGCGCCGGGAGCGTTGATCGTCAGGTTTCGGAGCGGGGAAAGGCCCCCCACCGCGCCTCCGAAGACCGTGTTCGTGGTGGCGTTGACCGTCAGATCGCGGGCAGTAGCGTCGGAATTGAGCGTCGTGACGAAGGTGACATTGGTGGCACTGAGCAGGGTATCCGCGCCGAGTTGCACCGGTTCGTTGTAGTTCTGGTCCTGGGTGGTGACGACCAGGCCGCCATTGATCTGGGTCGCGCCGGGGGCGTTGATGGTCAGGTTCCGCAAGGCGGCTGCGCCGCCGACTTCTCCGCCAAAGATCGTGTTGGTGGTCGCGTCAACTGTCAGGTCCCGCGCGCCGCCGCTGGAGTTGAGCGTGGAGAAAAGGGTGACGTTGGCGGCGGTGAGAGTGGTGTTCGCCCCCAGGGTGACGGCATCGCGATACAACTGGTCGCCAGTGGTGATGACGACGCCGCCGTTGATGCGGGTTTCGCCGTCGGGATTCGTTTCCAGGGAGGCAAGGGCCAGGACGCCGCCCACGACGCCAGCGAAGGTCGTGATTCCGGCGGTGTTGGTGTTGACGGTGAGTGCGCGAGGAGCGCCTAGGGAGTTGAGCGTCGTCGCGAAGGTGATGTCGTTACCGTTGAGCGTGGTGTCCGCGCCGAGGGCCACGGGTTCGTTGAACGTCTGGTCCTCGAGAGTGGTGATGGCGCCGCCGTTGATTTGCGTCGCGCCGGGGGCGTTGACGGTGAGGTTGCGGAGGGCCGAGATGCCCCCCACAGCGCCGCCGAAGATCGTATTGGTGGCGGCGTCGATCGTGAGATCGCGGGCGGTGGCGTCGGAGTTGACCGTCGTGGCGAAGGTCACGTCATCGGCGGTGAGGACCGTGTTTGCGCCAAGCTGTACCGGCTCGTTGTAGATCTGATCCTCGGTGGTGGTGACGACGCCGCCGTTGATCTGAGTCGCGCCGGGGGCGTTGACGGTCAGGTTGCGGAGAGCGGAATTTAGCCCCACCTCGCCGCCGAACACGGTATTAACCGAGGCATTCACCGTCAAATCGCGGGGAGTGGCGTCGGAATCGATAGTGGAATTGAACAACACACTGGCGGTGGTGATCGTGGTATTCGCCGTGAGCGTCACAGGATCGTCGAACGTCTGGTCGTCGCCGGATACGATCGCGCCGGAGATGGAAATGGCGTTCGCGCCGGCCTCGCCGTTGAGTTGGAGGGCCAGACCGACGGTCAGATTCGAGACGTCGAGGGAGTCTCCGTCGGCGCCGCCGAATAGCCCCAGGTCGCCCGTGACGCTGACGCCGGTGGCGGAAAGGACGTCCGCATTGGCTCCTCCTTGAATGCCGAGGTTTTCGACGTTCGTCAGTGTGTAGGGGACCGCGCCGTAGGTCACGGTCAGGCCGTTGACTCCGATCGTATCGGCGGCGGCCGAGCCAACGATTGTCAGGATATCCAGATCGCCAAGCAAGTTGATATTGATGGCGGTGACGCCCGCGATCGGCGAGGCGACGCCGCCGACGGCGTCTGTGACCGACGACAGGCTGACGGTGTTGCTGGTCGCATCGCTAGAGGTGATGGTCAGCTCGTTGACACCACCATCGCCGGTGATGGTCAGCACGCCGGCGGCAAGGTTGGCCGTTATTGCCAGCAGGCGACGGTCTTCCAGCGTCTCAAAACCGCAGCCGAGCCGGCTTTTGGCGAAATGTGAGTGCGCGCGGCGGGAACGCCTTGCACTACGAGACAAGGCTTGCGATTGTTTGCCAAAGAACCACATAGAACCGTGACCTCACGCTCAACGATGTCAATCAATGAAGAAAACTAGGATGCCTGCCCTCTGACCGAACGAACCTGCGCCGACCATTCGCCCCGTGCGCCTCGACACTGGCCCGCTCCGTACAGCGCCGGCGATCCGGTCAGTTGGGGCGATCTAGAGAAACTGCGCCGGGCTGTGATTTGAGTCCCTAGTCTAGTCAGGCGCAATGTGGGTAGCAAGTTTTGGCAAAAGTCAAGAGATTTGGTTCGATCCGGCTCTTAAGGGAGCATCCGATCCGGCGTCTTGGCCGGGAGAATTCGCAATCTCGTTAGGATCGTCTCAACCCGCACTTGCCGAGAGGCCGACTAACACGAAAGCGGGTGCGCATAACGGCTGGCGGATCGGGCGTATGCGCGGATTGCGTGGCCATTGCGGCCGATGGCAGGTTAACTAGCACGAGGGACTGGATATGCGGTGCTCGATTCTGACAGCGGCGGTGTGGGGAATGGTGATGGCGGCGTCCGCAGTGGCGGCCCCCCGTTCGCCGCAGGCCGTGACGCTGGTGCTGGACTGCTCGCGGAGCATGGAGCGAGGACTGGCGGCCGCCGATCGCGGGCCCGACGCCGTGGCGGACGAAGAACTTTCTCGCTTCGAGGCGGCCAGGGAATCGCTGTTTGAATCGTTGGACAAATTGGCCGTGGACGGCGACCGACGGGTGGGGCTGGTATTCTTTGGCCACCGGCTTGGATGGGAACCGGAGGTCTCGGAGCCGGATCTGATCGACAATAGCGCATATCTCGAGCAGACGCTGGGGTTTGAAGTGCTGGGCACGCTCGTGCCGGGCGACGACGTGGAGCTGGTGCGCCATTTGGCCAGATTCGAGCCCAAGGACCTCGCCAAACTGGAGCCGCGTATCAAGGCGATCAAGCCGTGGGGAGAGGATCCGCTGTTTCTGGCGTTGACCCGCACGATCGACACGTTTGAACGGCCGGGCCAGAGCGACGACCGGCGGATTGTGGTGCTCACGGACGGCAATAACTTTCAGGGCGAGCTGACCAAAAGCCGCGCGACGAAAGATCAGGTCCTGGAAGCGCTTGAGCGTAAGCAGGTCCCCGTTTACATCATTCGCATCGGCGACGAGAAGCTTGACCGGCAGACGGAGTCGGAGCTGAAGCAGATCGCCAAGAAGAGCGGCGGCGAGTATGCCCGCGCTCTCACGGCGGCGGACTTGAAGAAGCAGCTAAAGACGGCGCTCGAACCGAGCACGGCGCCGGTGGAAGAGGAGACACACCAGATTTCGACTACGGACGATGCGGCCAAGGCCGCAAGCACGCCTGCGAAGTTGGACGCGCCGAAGTTTGCCAAGCTGCATGGAACGGTGACGATGTTTGGCCGGCCGATTCGCAAGGCGAAGGTCACATTGGAAGGGGCCGATGCCCGCAATCGGGTGACGACGGACGACGAAGGGAATTTCAATCTGGGAGATGTTCCGGCCGGGACGTACACGCTGCGGACGGAAGTGGTAGTCAAAAACATCACCCGCCGGGGCGAGAAGCGGTTGACGATCGACCCGGCGACCAGCCGCAGTCCGTCGGTCGAGATTGAGTTGGACTAGGTAGGGGCTGGATCCCTCATGGTTTCCGGAAGAAATTCATG
>JALHPA010000019.1 GCA_022842745.1 Pirellulales bacterium | reverse complement strand
AACAGCCGCCGCCGCTCCAGGCTCATGCTCTCGGGCATCGTCACCATCAACTTGTATCCCCGCGCGGCGCACACGAACGCCAGGCCGATCCCCGTGTTACCGCTCGTCGGCTCGATTACGATCGTATCTTCCTTGATTCGCCCGTCCCGCTCGGCCGCGTCGATCATCGCCGCCGCGATCCGGTCCTTCACGCTCCACAGCGGGTTCATGTTCTCGATTTTGCCCGCCACCGTCGCCACGCAGCCCTCTGCAATTCGCCGCAGGCGGATCAACGGGGTGTTGCCGATGCATTGCGTGATGTCGTCGCGAATTCCACTGGCGGCGGTCGAAGACATATTGCTCTCCCAAGCGAAAATGAGCTATAGCGAACGGCTCGCGACTCCCCGCACGAGCGACCAGAACGAGTCGCCGATTATATCGGCCCCGCAAAATCGCGGTCAATCCTGCGCAACTTATTGCCCCGCCAAAGCTTTTGTCTCGGCCGATGCCGGACCCCACCCCCCGGCTGCGAATCGTTCCCCGCCGCTTCGCCGCGGCATCGCCCTAGGATTCCGCGTCCTCCCGGACGCTGAATTCCAGTTTCCACCGCTGCTCCCCCGTCGTGCTAACGCACCACAGCTCAAACACTCCCAACTCTGTAATCTTCGAGTGGAACCGCACCGGCACGTATTCCAACTCCTGCGATTCTCCCGCCGCCAGCGTCGTCTCCAGGGAATCGGTCTCCGCGATCTCCTCCTCCGTCCACTTCGGAATCAAATCCCCCGGCTGGTCGCTCTTCCGCGTCGACGAGCTAAAAAACCGAAAGTGCGCCGGCTCCCCCACCACCAGCCCGATCTCTCCCGAAGGCACATCCACCTCTGTCCCCTCCTCCATCCCCTGGGGAACGACGCATAGCGCCCTTAGCGGCCGCGGCGCGCCCGGTATCGCCAGTCCCGCCGATTCGATCCCCACGTAATACGACCGGGCCGCCCCCCCGCGAATCCGCATTCCCCCTCGCTGCTTCGATACGGCATACACGCACGCCCCGCGGGCCACCGCATGGTCCAGGTCGTGCGTCCCAGCCAGTTTCTGCGGCCCGCCTCCGCCCGATCCGCCCCCATTCCCAAACCACCCCCCCACCGCCGCCAGCAGCCGCTCCTGTAATCCCTCCGCTTTGAATACCCCGCCATTGAACAGCACGTGCGTCGGCCGCACAGGCCCCTCCGGACCCCCGTGCGCCGTCAAAAACGCCGCCAGGTGCCGCGTCACGGCCGTATCCGCCTCGAACGGCAAGCCGATCTCCTGAAACCCGCTCACCCGCCGCTTCGCCGGCTTGTCGGTAAGCTGGCAATCGGGAAAGAATCCCCCGGCGATCAGCTCCGCCACCTCTTGCCGCTCCACCTCGATCTTCTTGCTCCCGCCGATCATCCGGCTCCCCCGTCCCGCAATCGTGATCGGGTGTTTCTTCGCCCCCGTCCCCGACAGCAGCGTCTCTTTCGCCGCCCGGCAGGCATGCCATAGCGAGACCGACTGCCACGGGTCGAGCGTCACCCCCTGCTCCGCGAACCGGCCGGCGGCATAGTGCGCCAGCGCCAAATCCATGTTGTCCCCCCCCACCAGCAAATGGTTCCCGACGGCCAACCGCCGCAACACCAGCTCTCCGTTCTCTTCGGCCACTCCCACCAGCGTCAAATCCGTCGTCCCCCCCCCAATGTCGCACACCAACAACGTATCCCCCAGCCGCAAGGCCCGCCGCCACCGCTCTCCCGTATCGTGCAGCCACGCATAGACCGCCGCCTGCGGTTCCTCAAGCAACACAAAGCTCGCCGGGAAACCCGCCGCCGCGGCCGCCTCTCGCGTCAGCTCCCGGGCACTGGCGTCAAACGACGCAGGCACGGTCAGCACCACCTGCTGCTTGGCAAAGGGCGCTTCCGGATGCACAGCGTTCCAGGCCGCCACCAGATGCTCCAAATACCTCCCCGACGCCGTCACCGGCGAGACCTTGGCCACTTCCTCAGGCGCGTTCCACGGCAAGATTGGCTGGTGCCGGTCCACCTTGCTGTACGCCAGCCAGCTCTTCGCCGCCCCCACCGTCCGATCCGGCGTCTCCGCGCTCTGCCGCCGGGCCATTTCTCCCACGGCGAACTCCGCCCCCTTCGTCCAGGGCAGGTCCAACGTTCCGCTCGACGCCTCCGCCGACGTCCCCAAATACAAAAACGACGCCAGCGACGGCCGGTCCTCGACGCTCCCCGCCGCTACCAACTGCGGAATCGGCAGCACCTGCACTTGCGGCTGCTCCGATCCTAGCTCCGCATACGCCAACACGCTGTTGGTCGTTCCTAAATCCACGCCGATCGCATAGCTGCTTTGCATGCAAAAAACGCCCAATCTCGCCTTGGTTTCGCCCCGGTTCCGTCCTCCGGCCAGCCCGCCCGTTCAGCCGCTCCGGCCCACTTCGACACGCCCCTCCGCACCGCTCATGAGACTTCCACTTCAGCGGGTGATATCACCCACAACGACGCCTCGCCCCCGGTCCAGACCGGCGTCTCGCACTTCGTCGCGATCCAGCCGGCGTGAACCAGCGCCCCCCGCGCCGGCGGAACGCAGGTCCGCCCCACCAGCCGATAACGGGCGGCATCGTATCCCGCCGGAACGTCGATCGCCGACCCCTCCGGGGCGGAAACGAGCGGTTGAACCGCGAATAATCGCTCGATCACGCGACCACAATCGCGATGCAAGTCGCGAGCCACGGCCCCGATCTGCGCGTCGTCGTAATCCCCCAAAGGCTCCTTCAAAAAGTCGATCAGCCGTCCCTCCCGCTGCAGCGCCGCCAATAGCGACAACGCATCGCTCCGCCCGGGCCGCGAGGGCTTCGGCGCAGCCGCCGCCGGCGCCGGTTCCCCGGCTTTGGCCGGGCCTTTCGCGCGCCCATCCCCCACCGAGGGCGCCAGCGCCGGCTCATTCCCCGGCCGCAAAGCCAAATCGACGCGGGCGGCCACCGCCCCGTTGAACAGGACCAGAAAAAACGCTCGGACGGCAATCAATAAGCGGCGCATGCGGGAGTACCGTAAGGATCGGCCGCCGGAAAAAACGCGGCCCGCGGGCAAAACCGCACGGAGTTCGGCCCGCACTCGGCGGCAAGTGCAGGTAGTACACCCCACAGCTAGACCGGTTGTCAACCGGCCGACAGATTGCGCCGCTCGAACCGGCGCTCGCGCCGCCGTCTGCCAAAGACCACCCTAGAAGGGTTCGCAGGAACTGGACGGGACTCGTTCCTGCCAGCAATCAGACTCTTTCCGGACGCCAGAAGGTCCCGAGGGTCATGTGGAAACCCGCAGCCGGATTCCATCAGCGCATAAAAAATGGGGACGGCAACGGGGAGAAGCCGTCCCCTGGGGGCAAGCGCGTGGGGCAGCCGCGCTTGACTGGAAATAAGCTTACCGCCCGTTCCGCAAAAAGCAATGGGTATCTCCAAAAACTTTTCGCCCACCGCCGCACGTCAACCGCTTTTATCGCAATTTCGGCCCCTAATCGCACAATCTGGATCGACTGCGTAATCCAGGTAAGTCGCAGCGATACTCCGTCATCATCGCCGTCTACTCCAAGTCGCCTTGCGACCGATTTCGCAGTATCAAGGATCGGACATGGATATTTTCAGCGGTTATCGCCAGCCCCCGAAAGTTCCGCCAGCCGCTCCAGCGACTGCCTGGCCGCTTTCGTCCGCTCGGCGGACTCAATCCCCTCAGCCAGTTGGCCCAGCAGCTTGATCGCTTCGGGCGTACCGATGATCTCCAGCACTTTCATCGAACGCACCTCCCGCGCCAGCGCGGGCGACTCCGGGGTATTCTGTTCGATCGCCAAAAGCAACCGGCGGACCGTCCCCCGCACTTCGGCCGAACCGTTCTCTCGCTCGGCCTCTAGCAAAGGAGCGATCAGGCCGCCGAACGAGGCCAGCTTCTCCTGCGCTCCTCGGCGCGTCTCGAACGCGTCGCTATCCAGTTGCCCAATCAGCTTTTTCACCTCGGCCTCATCGACCTTCGGATGCGGCGGAAGGTGGCTGGCGATGTACTCCACGCTCTTGGCGTGCCCCGCCGCCAGCTCCCAGACTCCCTTTTCCGCCTTTTGTGGATCCCGATCGGCCAAGACCTGCCACAATTCATCCAGACGTTTTGGCGTCAGCGCCAACACGCCTGGATGCGGCCGCGCCAACCCCGAATAAACCAGTCGCTTGGTGGCCAAATCGACGACGTGGATCCTCGGTATGAGCGAAGTCGCGTCGAGAGGATCGGGAACCAGCGGCCCAAGAATGGCGATGCGACCATCGGCATACGCCAAATCCACTTGCGACTCAGTAGGATGGCCTTCGGAATGAAGGCTGTTGGGCAATGGAACGGACTCGAGTAATGCACCACGCGGACTGTACTTCCGCAGCGCTCGATATTCCGCCCCGCCATGCACATGATTGATCGCAAATATTGCGTCTTCGCCTGGCACATAGATCATGGATCTCGTGTCTAAACCGGGCCGACAGATGGTCGACCATTTCGATTGTTTGAGGTCGTAGGCGTATAGATATCCGCCCCCCCCAAACGACGAGAGGAGCAGCCGCTTCCGTCGCGTGTCGAGCGCTATCGCGGAAGGATGGCTCAATTCAGGCATGTTTCCGTCCCATTCGATCTCAGTTGTTTCGCCCGTCTCTGGGTCGATCTTGAACAGACCGGCCCTGTGCCGTCCGAACCACTCTCCCGATGTGGGATCGACCGCGATCTGCTCAATCCCCTTGGGGGCATCAACCAGCGTCTGCGGCATCGGGCCCCGAATTGTGAACTTGCCGAATTGAAGCACGCCGCTTTCATGCCGCGCGCGGCCGGCGACATCAATTCGATAGGGAGCGAGAAACGTGAGTCCCTCGAGCGCCCTTTGCCGCTCCGCCTGCCGCTCGTTCATCGCGGCGAGAAGCAGCGCATCAAGTTCGGCCACGACCATCTGAACAAGCCAGGCGCCGTTCGCGTCGCCGATGATCACCGGAGTGCCGTTGGGCTGCGCCACTTGTTGCAGCGTCGCAGGCGCCATTCCCGTTAGCTCTTCGATTCGCTTGAGCGCATGGGTATGCCCATCGCTTGTTGGTCCATTCGTATAGAATCCGTCCGTGCGGTCGTCGTACGAGTACTTTTCAACAGGAACTCCCGCAGGCGACTCCTTAACCGACTGTCGGTGGTATCCGCCCAGAATGATCCGCTCGACCTTAGCGCCCTCCGCGGCGCGAATCGTCCACTGAGAACGCTCGTACGAGCAAAGCACTAAGATGATTGGCGCCGATTGCTTGGTCACTTCAACAACGGTCCCTTGAGCGCCGTAGCCTCCCAC
Source organism: Pirellulales bacterium (assembly GCA_022842745.1). Lineage (GTDB taxonomy): Bacteria > Planctomycetota > Planctomycetia > Pirellulales > JALHPA01 > JALHPA01. Next base: position 7,261 of record JALHPA010000019.1, on the reverse strand, counting down.
CAGGTGCAATTGCGGTTTGGCTTTCGGATCCGGTTTGCCCTTGCCAGCCAATCGATCCCTTAATCCTTGCACGCGCGCTGCCAGTTCGTTCGCTTTCTTCACTTCTCCTTGCTCGTGATATTTCTTCACTGTCTGATCAGCCAGCGACAATCGATCAAATAGGCGATGCAACAAGCCATCGCCACTCGGCGCGCCGATCGGGTCCACCTTTTTCGGCACCGCATTGCCATCGTGCGGCACAGCCGCGCCAGAGTAAATCACCTCCTTAGTTTTCGGATCGACGACGTACACGGTGCTGGTCGGCGTACGACCGTCGGGATTTTCGCGGTGAAGGTAGGAAACATTGGGGGGTGTAACGACAATCAGCATCCCGTCCTGGACGACCAAAGTGGTGCCGCCATAATCGCCGAACGTGTTGGTCAAATCGTGCGACGGTTTGAACTGTTCCACCACCTCGCCCTTGGCGCTGAGTCGGCAGAAGCCAGCCCCTTTGCCGGGACCCTCAGAGCCTGGAAACCTGTCCGAGACCGTAACGCCCCAGAACTCGTCCGTTTCGGGGACATAGGTCAGCGCAGCCAGATTCGGGCCCTTCTCTTGCAAGACCGTCCAGGCCGCGTTCTTCAGGTCGTACTCGTAAATGCCCTGCGGCGCATCGCGCTGGTTGAGTACAAACCGATTTCGCTTTGTGTCGAAGCCCAGAGTGTTGAGCCTCAGATCGTTAGGTAGCTTGTCGTCGCGTGGGACCTTGACGTTCTCCTGGCCCTTAGGATCGACGACGACCAATTGAGTCCAGTGATCGATGGCAAAGTCCAAGCCACTATTCGGCTCGTGAACCAGATGGCGGATCACTTTGTCGATCGGCTTCATCGTCTCAATGACCGGTCCGGCCGCCGTAAATTCAGCCTCAGTGGCTGTGCCGTCACCCAAACCGTCCCGTTCGCTCTGGTAAAACAGACCGCGGAAACGCACGTTGGCAAAGCGTTTGATCTGTTCTGCGCGTGCCGCCGCCGCTGCCCGTCGGGCGGCATTCTCAGTCCCACTCAACAAATACTGGGCTCGCCAGGTTTTGTTCTCAGGGCCAACCAACACGCCCCCACTTGCGTCTCGCGGGCGGACCACGACCGTCAGCAGGTCCTTACCGGAATACTCCCGCAATGCGTGTGCAATCTGCTGGAAACCGCCGTCCCCAAAACTCATAGGAAACGCTCCCATCGCGTTGGGACTCTCCAGCGCTCGATTGATCACCAGCGTTCCCTCGGGAAGTCCGCCCACGGCCGGCGTGTACCTCCCCCCTAGAATCACCGCCGTCAGCCTCACCCCCGGCGCCAGCTTGAATTGCAAATGCATCCGCTCAGTCGCCGAAGCGCACAAAAGAATCGGCGCTGCCGTGTGCGTGATCGAAATCTCCGCATAGCCGTGCGTGAATCGGTCGTTGCCCTTCAGCACGCCAGCCGGAGCAGTCCCGCCGTTGACAACGCCTACCGCGTGCAACTCCGGCTCGTCGCTCGCCGGCGGCTTGAACTCCCCTTCCCACAATGCGGTGGCAACCTTCAACTCCCCAGCCAGTGCATCGGCCGCGGCCTGCTCCCCAGCAGCCTTCAACCGCTCCACTTCCGCTGCCAGATCCTTGAATCGCTGCACAAGCTGCTCTTCAACCGACGGCGCCTCCGCGGTTGCCTCTCCGTGGACCTGTCTCGCCGTCACCCCCTGACATACCCCTACCATGAGCAACAGAACCGCCCACGTTCGACCCCACCGGATGAGACCGTGCATATGCCCAACTCCTTTCTTAGAACCGACCGAAAGGAACCAATCAGAAAGCCCGCCCACAGCAAACGCTCCCCATCCTATCCGTCCGAGGGAGCCGTTGGCAACTAAAGCAATCAACCAATCAACAATCAACCACCCCTTGCCTTGAGCCTCAATTCGACGCTCAGGCCCGTCCATTACCTGGCACGCCCGGTCCACTTTGTGCCGGCCTCCGCTGTGCCAAGGCCGCCCGCCTGGTCGCAACGCGAGCTACGATTCAAATCAGCCGCTGTTTCCACGTCCGCCTGAATTTCTGTAATCTCAGCGAAAATATAACGTCTAATCGTGGCCGTCATTGCGCCCGCCCGTCCACGCCCATGCCCCCCAAGCCAATTCAGCCAAACGCGATGCCCGCACAGCTTGGCGACCCCGCCGACTGGGTTGACCGCTACGGCGACGCCCTGTTGCGATTCGCAGGCGGGCGGGTGGCAAGCCGCGAACTTGCGGAAGACCTCGTCCAAGAGACGTTTCTTGCCGCCTTTCGTCATCGGTCCCAGTTCGACGGCAAATCGGCCTTCGGCACCTGGTTAATCGCCATTCTGCGGCGAAAAATTGTCGACTACCATCGCAAATCGGGGCGCTCTCCCGATCTCGAAGCCGAATCACTGCTTGGGGCCGACGGCACGTTCACCGCCAAGGGGAAGTGGACGACCTCGTCCACAAAATGGCGAACGACGCCCAAAGATCTGGCCGAAAACGCCGAATTTTGGAACGTCTTTGATGGCTGCATGTCCGGTCTGCCGATGCACCTGGCGCAGGCATTTCAACTGCGAGAGCTGGCCCTGTTCTCGGTTGACGATGCCAGCAAACAGACCGGGATCACGCCCAAGAATTTGGCGGTTCGTCTGCATCGAGCCAGGTTGCTCCTCAGCCAAGTTTAGGCCGTTGCGCGGCCAAATGGAGGCGAGGAACTTGCGGCGGGGCGAAAAGAGTGCTGAGATGGTTTTCCGTGGCGGATGGCGGGTCGTGACGGCCGACCACTGATTGGCGCCTCGTGCCCGTTCCTCAGCCTGGTCTCGGGGGTGCTTGGAAATGACATTGGCGGCTCGCTTCGGCGTTGACCCCGTTTGGGAGATTAATCGATTTCAGCCCCCGCGCCCGCCGTCCATTTCTGATTCGCTTCTCCTTTATCTCAGGGGGGACTGTCATGGCGCGTAGACGTTCTGATGCGGGTAAGTCGAAGCCGCGAGGTCGTGACGGCTTTCCGGTGAGCGTCGCAAAGATGTCGCGATCGTTGAACCGGTTGAATCCGAATGCGGGAGGCATCGACATCGGAGCCACCCAGCATTATGTGGCGGCGCCCGAGGGTCGCGACGAGGTGATCGTGCGTTGTTTTGGCACGTTCACGTCCGATCTGGAGTCGCTCGCGGACTGGCTCAAGCAGTGCGGCGTGGAGACGGTGGCGATGGAGTCCACCGGCGTCTATTGGATCCCGGTCTTCGAGCTGTTGGAAGAGCGTGGCTTCACCGTCAAGCTCGTGGAGCCGGGGAAGTTGAAGAACGTTCCCGGCCGCAAGACCGACGTGCTGGACTGTCAATGGATTCAGCAGTTGCACACCTTCGGCCTGCTGGAGGGATCGTTCCGTCCCGAGGACGACATCTGCATTCTGCGATCGTACATGCGACAGCGTGCCATGCTGGTGAAATACGCCGGTCAGCACGTGCTGCACATGCAGAAGGCCCTGATGCAGATGAACGTCCAGCTTCATCACGCAATCACGGACATCACCGGGGCTACGGGAATGCGGATTATCGACGCGATTCTCGCTGGCCAGAGAGATCCGCAAGAGCTGGCGAAGCTTCGCGACGAACGCTGCAAGAACGATCGGCAGACCATCGCCCTGGCACTGCTGGGTCACTGGCGTGACGACCACCTATTCGCCTTGAAGCAGGCCGTCGAACTTTACCGGTTCTACCATCGCCAACTGGCGGAGCTGGACGCACAACTGGAACGCTATCTCGCGACATTCAGGGACCGCAGCGACGGAAAGCAGTTGCCGAGGGAGAAGAAACCCAAGGCTGGCAGCAACGCGCCGCACTTCGACATGCGCAACTGCCTCTACAAGACGGCGGGAGTGGATCTGACGGTGATCGACGGCATCTGCGGGCACACGGCGCTCGAGCTGATCTCCGAGGTTGGCATGGACATGCGGCCGTGGCCCACGGAGAAGCATTTCGCGTCCTGGTTATGCCTCTGTCCGGGCAGTAAGAAGACCGGCGGCCGGCTGATCAGCGGCAAGACCCGGCCCAGTGCCAACCGGGCGGCTGCGATCTTGCGGTTGGCCGCTTCGTCGTTGGCGCGGTCCCAAACCGCCCTCGGCGCGTTCTACCGACGAATCAAAGCCCGCGTGGGGCCTGCCAAAGCCATCACGGCGACCGCACACAAGCTTGCCAAGATCGTCTACAACATGCTCAAGCACGGCAAGGCTTACGTCGATGTGGGCGCCGAGTATTACGAGAGGCAATATCGCGAACGCGTGCTCAAAAACCTCGCGAAACGCGCCGCCCAGTTCGACTTCGCACTGATCCCGGTTGCGCTCGTCGAGGGGCCGGCCGCATAGGAGTTCCTTGGGAGCAGAGCCCGCCTCCGTTTCACCGAACGTCGGGGATTGTAGCGAAGGAAATGAGGGAGTGCATTCCGGCGGCTTCGATTCGAGAATTGGTTTTGCCAAATCAGTCCTCGACGGAGAACACCGGAATGCAACTCAAGACTATCCTCAATCGGGTGGAACCTCACAAGTCCTTCGTCTACGGGGAAGGGCGCTTGGGGACGGATGCTACGGGCCAGCCGATGATCGAGGTCGAGATCGAACCGCGGGCCAACGGTCGCGCGATCTGTTCCGGCTGTGAGGTTCCGGCGCCGGGCTATGACCGTCTGGCCCGGCGGCGGTTTGCCTTCGTGCCGTTGTGGGCGATTCCCGTGTTTTTCTGCTACGCGCCGCGGCGCGTGGATTGTCCCCGCTGCGGCGTGAAGGTCGAGAAACTGCCCTGGGCGGATGGCAAATGCACGTTGACCAACAGCTATCGCTGGTTCCTGGCGGGCTGGGCCAAGCGGCTCAGTTGGAAGGAGACGGCCGAGGCCTTCGGCACGACCTGGGAACAGGTTTATCGGGCAGTGCGGCATGCGGTTTTTTGGGGTCTGGTACACCGCAAGCTGACCCGGATCAAGGCCATCGGCGTCGACGAGATTCAATGGAAGCGCGGGCACCAGTACCTGACCTTGGTCTACCAGATCGACGCGGGGATGCGGCGCCTGTTGTGGGTGGCCCAGGACCGCACGGAGGCCAGCCTGCACGGGTTCTTCGATCTGCTGGGGAAACGCCAAGCCGGCTATTTGAAGTTCACCTGCAGCGACATGTGGCAGCCCTACCTGCAAGTGCTCCGCGAACAAGCGCGAAACGCCTTGATCATCCTCGATCGGTTTCACATCATGGCCAAGTTCAATCAGGTGTTGGATGAAATCCGAGCCGGCGAGGCGCGGCGTTTGAAACAGGAGGGCAACCTGGTTCTCAAGCATTCCCGCTGGTGCCTGCTCAAACGGCCCCAGAACCTGACCGACCGGCAGGCGATCAAACTCTCCGAACTGCTCCGCTGCAATCTGAAAACGGTTCGCGCCTATCTGATGCGCGAGGACTTCCAGCGTTTCTGGAGCTATCGCTCGCCGACCTGGGCCGGAAAATTCCTGGACGATTGGTGTCGCCGCGCAATGCGCTCTCGGATCGAGCCCATGAAGAAAATGGCCCGCACGCTACGCAGGCACCGAGACTTGCTGCTCAACTGGTTTCACGCCGAAGGCACGATTTCCTCGGGAACCGTCGAAGGATTTAACAACAAGGCGAAACTGACCCTCAGAAAAGCCTACGGATTCCGCACCGAAAACGCCATCGAAATCGCCCTGTTTCACACCCTCGGCCACTTACCCGAACCAGATTTCACCCACAAATTCTGCTGACGAGGCATTTTTTGCACGGGACGATGCTATCGCCTCCGCTTCCCGGTTGCTCATCGGCCGCCAGCGACTCCTCAAAGTCGGCTGAACGTTCCCAATCGTCATGCCCCTGCGAATCCCAAGGCCGATCCCAATGACTTGACATCTCGAACTCCTCCCGCGGACCGTCGCCGCGAATTAGGAGGAGGACATTACTCCACTCATTTAATTGTTGCTAGCGGCCAACATTATGGGAAAGGGCACAACTAGCGGACGTTGACCGAAGTTCGCTACCAATTGAGACCGACCGGATCGTTGGAGTTCGTCTCCGCGCTAGATCACTTCCGAAGCTGTTTTTGAAGCAAATAACGGGCGAAACCCTGGGGACGTTCTGGAATTACAAACGCCTCCGGAAAAAGCCTCGCCAGATATTCGCGGTCGTCCCACGTGAGCGTGCTCTGTTGTATATAAATATAATATATCGCCCTATCACCAAGCACACGTCGCAGTTGTACGAATTTTGACAGTTTGTCATAGTACCATTGCGGCTTCGCAGATCCATTAGAGTGCACGCTGTCTGTTATATAGGTGTCAAATGTGCCGCCGTTCTTCTGTATCCAGCGCAATGCCTGCGCTCGTTCGTGAACTACCGCAACTTGGTAGCCCAGAAAGACTGCACACACCGCAACAGTAACAAAAAGACTGCGTAGACTAAATCGGACTTTGACCAATTCACAGAGTCGTTTCATTGCTAAGGCCTTGGAAAACTCGGAGGACTCTGATCGGGCGTCCATGCCTCCCATTTGAATTCGGTTTTTGGGGGAACAGCCCTGTGTGAGAGTTTACCGACTGTGATTTGAGTCTTATTTGTTTCCCAGGAGCCTTCTACGTATGCGAGTGTATATCCTGCCCACTCTGCAGGCTCTTCGCCGGGACGATATTGCTGAGTGTCCAGATAAACAAACCAGATCCGAACAGAGCCCGTTGAACATGGCTGAGCGCTCAGCTGAAATGTTGACGATTTCGCTTCATGAGAAATATCTTTTGTGCCTCCCACTTGACTCCACTTTGCGGAGACCTGCGGCTTACCAACCTCTTTGTTCATAGAGTCAAACGTTCGCACAAGCACCGCACCGAAGTCATTCTTGACTTCCTTCGCTTTGTCCTCTCCCCCGTAGTCGCCATTTAACAATTTGTACAGGTGTGGCCATAGCCACTCGTCGTGATAAAAGTGCCTGTTCCAATCAAGTGGTATTCCGTTTCCGGCTGTATTCCAGATCTCCTTGTAGTCAATGTCTTTTATTGGACGCTCGACTTTCACATGAATTGACAGTTTCAAGCCGTCGAGACCAAAAACAAACGCCCCAGTCAAAAACCGCTTTCCCAGCCAGTAGACATCAAAACTATTCATTATGGAGCTATTGTCAAATCTTGTGGACGGTTTTGGTCAGGCGGCGGCTTTCTTGGTTGGGATTCCGTCGGTGAATTGAGTTCCGGCCAGTACCTCGGGGAGGCGATTGGCGCC